>JAMOOR010000323.1 GCA_027065235.1 Thermotogaceae bacterium
CCAACAACTACCGAATCTCCATTTAGAACAAAAGAATCTTTATATTCTACAGGACCTGCTAAGATTTCGGACGAAGTTAAAGTTAACAAATAAGAACCGCCTTCTGAAGAGCCGCCAGGTTCCTCCACATCTGTAGAACCCGGTGTCTCTTCTGATAACTGCCCTGGTAGGTTCTGACAACCGTTCACCACCATAACTATAAGCAATACCATGAAAAAGCTTATCACAAGCCTTTTCACAATATCCCCTCCTGGTTGCAATGTTTTTATGTTTGACTCTTCTTACCACGAGTTAGTTCAACACATCATTCTGTTCAACAGTCTGCGCAACCTCCCAATCTCTATTTGGTTATTTTCTGCTCTCAACTTGACAAAGCTGTTACAGTTTCGGCATATTGACACCTCTATAGTGGAATATTAGAATAAAATCAAACGTGAATTTTTTAACACATACTGTTTAGAAAAGACCTCAACATTGGGGGTGATGTTATGAGAAGAGTACTTTTGATATTTACTACTCTAGTAGTTCTTTCCACCGCTTCATCAGCTATTTCGTTTCAGATAGGCCAATGGTGGTTATACAAGCCTGTTTCGGGAAAGATCATGGACATGGCACAAGATGGCTGCATTCAAGCTGATTCACTGATGGTTTCAATCATAGGTAAGGTGAAGATATCAGAAAAGAATGCATATGTGGTTTCCTATACATACACGTCTGGTAAGGACAAATTTGTGAAGGTTGGCATACTCGATCCCGATAACTTTAATGTGGTTTTCTATTCATCAATTGTGGATGTAGTTTTATCTGGCAACGCTAGGGTAATTACACTAGATTTCCCTCTTAAAGTAAGAAAGAGATGGAACGCTACAGAAAAGGAGAACGCATTTGTAGTTAGTAAAGAGGTTGTTTCAATAGCATCAAAAGACGTTATTGCTTATAGAATAAGGTACTCTGGAGCCGTGGAAAAAGAAGTCCTTTTCTCCGAAGAGATAGGAAACTACGTTTGGATGAAGTCGAAGAACAACGAACTTAAGCTTGAAAATTGGGGATTTAGCTCTCCTCAAGAATTGATGGAAGATCTGGAAAAAGATTTTGAGAATATGGCAAAAAGCTACCCTCTTTCCTGTATGATATATCTTGAGATGCTAAAAAAATACGGACCTAATAAAGATTTCGCTGAAAATCTGATGAGAAAAATCGCAAGAGGTGAACATTGATAAAAATTGTGAATAATTAATATCACCT
>JAMOOR010000324.1 GCA_027065235.1 Thermotogaceae bacterium
GCTGAGAAAACATGGAAAGAAGAAGGTTTGAAGCCTCCCGTTTATGTTCTTGGAACTGAGGTTCCTCCAGCGGGCGGGGTAGTAAACGAGGAGGAATATATAACCACAGCAGAGGAATTTGAGAGAACAGTCTCGATAACAGAAGAAATATTTAAAAAGAGGGGGCTTGAGGATGCTTGGAATAGGGTAATAGCTTTTGTTGTTCAGCCAGGTGTAGAATTTTACAAGGATGGTATCAGACTATACGAGCCAACTAAAGTAAAAGATCTTTCAGCTTCTGGCAAAAAGCACCACTTTGTTTTTGAAGCCCATTCGACTGATTTTCAACCCCTTGAGAATTTATCACGAATGGTGAAGGATGGTTTTTCAATATTGAAAGTTGGACCTGAGCTAACATTCAAATTCAGAGAAGGGTTATTTGCTCTTGAAAGAATAGAAAAAGAGTTTGGCCTCAACCCGTCGGGTTTTTCAGAAGCTCTTTTATTAGCCATGAAGGAAAATCCAAAATACTGGCAAAATTACTACAAAGATGGCAGCAAAATTGATATGAAATACTCCCTTCTTGACAGGGTAAGATACTATTTACCTAATGATAGGGTGAAAAAAGCTAAAGAAGAGCTATTTGAGAACTTCAAAGATAAAAAGTTAAACCTTGGCGTAATATCACAATATTTTCCCGACCTTTTCTGGGATGTGTTGAGTGGAAAAATAAAGCCATATGGCACCGATCTTGTAAAAGCTAAGGTCGGCAGAAGCATCCAGCGCTACATCGATGCTACAAGTTAAGCTCTTCCTTTAACGAATCTACAAACATTTTAACAAGCTCATGTCTTTTTTTGGCTAGCTTTTTCGCAGTTTTTGTATGGAGGGTATTCTTGAGCCTTAGTATCTTCTCTTCGAAATGTTTTATAGTGTCATTAATGCTTCTTCCGTGCTCACACGAGTAAAATATAACCCTGTATATCCCAATCGCACCTATGGCGTCCAAGCGATCGGCATCCTGCAAAACCTTTCCTTCCAGAGTCCTCGGTATTTTCCCATTTCTGAAGCGATGATCTTCAATAGCCTGCGCTACCATTTCCATCTTCTCTTTAGGAAAACCAAACTTTTCAAGAACTTTTCTTGCTATCTCTGCACCTTTCTTTGCATGATCTACCTTTGGATCAATTCTCTCAATAGGGCGAGCTATATCATGAAGGTACGCTGCAACTACAACTACATCAGAGTCTGC
>JAMOOR010000325.1 GCA_027065235.1 Thermotogaceae bacterium
TTTTTAAGAGCTCGGGATTCTGCTATCTCGAATATGAGCTTTTCTGCGTTGTCAAGAACTTCATCTATATCCCCTTCTTCCGATGCCATTTCAACTATTCTGCTTGAGGCTGTTATGAGCTGGCGGAGTATTGATTTATCTCTAACGATTTTTGCGTAGTGAACAGCATGGGCTGCTGTGGGAACAACATCGGCAAGACGAGCAACTTCAAGTTCTCCGCCGACAACATCAAGTTTTTGCATGGTTTTAAGTTTTTCCGATACCGATATTACATCTATCGGTTCTCCTTCATCGTATAGCTTTTCTATCGCTTGAAAAATCAACCTGTTCTTTGGATAGTAAAAATCGGATGAGCTCACTATCTCCATTATGTCGTTTATAACGCTCGGGTCTATGAAAATACTTCCTATAACAGCCTCTTCGGCTTCTTGACTACTTGGAGGAACCTTTGCCATTCAAATCACCTCACATAAGTCCGAAATCCATATCCCCTGTCATGATATCATAATTGAGATATTTATCAGGAAAGTCCGAGAGTTTGAAGGATATGGAAAATTTTGAAATGCTTAGAGAATCCCTATAAGACAATTTCAGAGCAGTTGAGAATACCCATTTATGTAAAGACTTGGTTAGAGATAAAGTGAAAGATGGGATTTGCCACTTCTCTCCATCATAATTTAAAGAAGTTTTAATGGTATAGTAGGGATCACTTCCTTTCACACCATAGGATAGCGATATGTACTTTCTATCGGATGTGATGTAATCATTGTATTTAAATATTACTGAGGATTTCACCTTACCTTTTCTTATATATCCTTTAACATAGAAGTAGTACAGCTTTATGGGGTCAACATCAGTCCTGATCTTGAAGTTTCCCGAGAGAGAGAATTTTCTATCGAACAATTCGAATGACTTTGTAGAAAACTTGTCCACGATCTCTTTTATGGGTTTTTCTTGATTCAAGTGGTAAGTAAAGGACACAGAGTTTTTTAATGCATTTCCTTTATAGTTTTGATTCATTGATATTGATACAGAATCTATGGGCTTGTCTTCTCTATAATGGTACTTTGTTGATGCTGAGAAGGATAGGGAAAGGTCTCCAAATTTCGTGGAATAGCTGGATGTTAACAGAGGATCCTCCCAGCGATCTTCAGCTTTTAGAAAGTCATAGGAGCTTTTAGCAGATAAAGTTAATCCAATGATAGGGGGTTTAAAGGAAAGGGAAACGTTGGATTTATGGGTGACTGAAAGTTTTTCAAAATTGTCATCTTCATTCTCTACTTTTTTGTAACTTGACGATCTTTTGTAGTCGATGGAACTTTTTAAAATATTAAAGAGGTTAATATTAATTCCTGCAGAAGCGTTATCGTATAGGTACATTTCTGTGTTTTTATCTTTCACTCTTGTCTCTTTGTATTGAAAATTTTGTGAAGACTTTAATGCGATGAATTTGGTTTTAATTTCTTTGGAAAACAAGTTAAGCTTTGCCGTAGAGTCACTTTTATAGTAGGTGAGATCCGTGGAGGAAAATGTATATTTAAAAACGTTAGTTACGCTCATAGAAGAGCCAATCTCCTTAATAAGACCTTTGGATAAAGAGAGACTGAGCGCCCCATCGTGTTTTACATCGTCAAGATGGCTGAACAAGTCCCCTTCTTCATACGAAACATAAGATTTGTGTTTGATATAAGATAAAGTGAGCTTTGCACCGAGGAAACTTTTTGAGACTTTTTTTACTGTTATACCCGGAAGAAGCCATGATGTTAAATTACCGGAACTCTTTCTATTGACGGTTATATAGATTGGTACTCTAAAAGGAGAATAGTATGTAGAGTACGTATAGCTGGATGAAGAATTGGAGGTTTTCAAGGAGAGGGAGGTTTTTTTCAAGTTCTTAAATGTAAACTTAAATGAAAAGTTATCACTGGCACCGCTTTTAGAATGACTAATGGTGAAGGGGTTGTCCAATATCTTATCTGAAATGGATAGAGAATATTTAGTATTTCCATCTTTATCTTTAGCTATAGAAAGAGCAGATTCCCCCGTATTAGAATATTTTGTGTGGAAATAAAAACTATTTATTCCAGATTTCTCGTAGGAAACTTTCAAGCCCATTTTAAAAGACGGTTTATCCTCTAAAGATTGATAAAAGAAAGGAAAGTACATTATTGGAAGGTCAAAGATCGTTAAAAATATGTTCCTAGAAACCAAATATTTTCCAGGTGATATCTCGGAAAACTCCGAGGATAGATAATAATGAGGGTTTGGATCATTACAGGTGGTCACATAAACACTTTGGACTTTGAATATATTGTTCTTTTCAAATTTTATCTTGCTACCTGAGATGTATAACCTTTTCTTCTTTCCCTGAATCTTAGTATCTATGAAGCCTTCAAATCCAAGGGCTTCGTTGTCTTTATAACGTGCTACCATCCCTTCAATATGATTTCCTTTTTTGTCTGTTAGAGAAATTCTTCCCATGCTATCTTTTACCGAAACTTCCGTAGATGTTTTTGTATTAAGTATTATGAATTTAGTTATAAATAGAACATCTTCTGTTTTCCTACTCAACTTATAAACCGAGTTGAAGAAAAATAAATCTTCTCTGTTAGCTGACTGGATTATAAAGGTGGCTGAGTTAATAGTTATGGTACCCTCGTCTGTTTCAAACAAACCTTCTTTCACATGAAAGGCTTGTCCAAAATTTTCATACATCGTTAATGTTGAAACTTTTAAAAAACCGCTGTCTCCAACAATGGTGGCATTAAATAACTCTAAAATATTCTGATCAAAGTAGTAAACCCCTACAGGAGCTTCAGCTATTTTGTCATCCTTTTCATAGATCTCCACATTTCCGACAAAGGTAGCGGCTACGTCATCTATGTAAGTATTATCCGCAACAATTTTATATTCCGAGCCAAAATATGTAGAGGTAAGAATAATCACAAAGGCAAATACCAAGATTTTTGAGTAGAATTCCCTAAGTCTTTGTATAAATGCGGTGTCTATAAAGACGAAAAGAACTAGTCCAGTTATGCCAAAGGTTATGTCAGGAAGCCATGATGCCAGTATAGGATTAATCAGATATTCCTTTCCCAAGGCGCTTATCCACGCACTGGAACCTTGATACAGTACAACAAGAACAAAAGTTAGAATGACCCCCCATGATTTACTTGTAAGGTTGAAAAGCATAGAAAGCGAAAGACCAACAAGAACGATTATTATCGAAGCAAGTGAAGTTGAATACCTATTATGGAGTTCAACAATCCACTTTGCAGCTCTTTTCTTGTCGTCTATAGATTTTATGACTTCTACAAGTTCTGAATGAGTCATTTTTTGAGGCGAGGATAAAGATACAAGCCTACCGAAATCTTTATCTATTTCTAATTTCAATTTTTTGAAGGATGAATCGAATTTCATTAATCCATTTTTATCCACAAGATAAAATCTTCCGTTCAGAAGATACCAAAAATTTCCTTCTCTTACAGCTTTTTCGGCGGTGGTTATCTTTTTAACTTTTCCTTGATATTCGATTATAAGGACATCAGTCATTTCTTTTTTTCGTTTGTTGTACTCACCTACATAAATAAACTTGTTATCATATTTCACGATAGAGTCTTCTACTAAATAACTTTCCGCATGGGCTTTTTTGTAGATGTACTTTGCCATAACCTCATCTATCTTTACCTGGTATTTTGGCACAAGATAATCGTTTAAGATGTAGGCTACTCCGCTCAGGATCACCGCCAGCAAAAGAAATGGGATGATCAACTTCTTAAGGGAGATTCCATGAACTTGAAAGGCCATAAGCTCGTTTTTTTCAGACAGCTCTGACATAGTCCAGAAAATGGAAAGAAGAACACCTACAGGGATCCCCATGGCGGTGAAGTATGGCAAGTAGTAGTAAATCAAAAGAAGTAGTTTGTCGAATCCCACACGATTCTTAACTATTATATATGAAAGCTGGTAAAGCACTTCAACACTTACAAAGACTATAAAACCCCCCAGCCCTATTAGGAAAGGTCCGAAGGATTTTTTGGTTATGTATTTTATAAGGAGCTTCAAACTTGATTTCCCTCCATCAAATCATTCTCTTTCCATATCCCAACCTATTCTTCAAGGCCATGTAAAAATCGTGATCCTTTGGCCTTAGTATAGTAACGTTCATTTCTGATTTTCTCACATCAATCTTTTGGAATTTACCCATTAATTTTCCATCTAAAAGCAAATTAGATTCTATATCAACCATTATTCTTATTATAGAAGAAGATGGAACTACAATACCTCTATTAAAAAGAAAGTGGGGTAGGAGCGGGGTTATTTGCAATGTCTCCGAACTAGGATGAACCACCGGACCACCCGCAGATAGGTTATAAGCAGTTGATCCTGTAGGAGTGGAAACGATTATCCCATCTGCGAAGAACCATAAAGGATTTCCATCAGATACAACCACTTCTATTTCAAGCATCCTTCCATCTATGTCCTTTTCCAACACTACATCGTTAAGAGCAAAGAAACTATCATTAGCAGTGTTTACTTCAAGAAAAAATCTTTTTTCTTTTATTAAACGATTGTTTTCTATATCTTCTATCATTCGATCAACATCGCCAAAGGTGTAAGAACTTAAAAATCCCAATCTCCCCGCTTTGACTCCCAGCAATGGCACTTTGTCTCTAACTATCTTTGCGCATTTTATTACTGTTCCATCCCCACCTACCACAATGAGGATATCCGCTTTTTCTGAGAAATTCAGCGCCTTTTCTATGGGAAAGAGAAGATTTATGTCAAATTTTTCCTTGAGATGATCTGCTATTTTTGCGGCTTTTTCCTCGCTACCATCCTTGTAGCAAATCCCAATTTTCATCTTAATCTCACCGCCAGGTCAAAGAGACTTTGGACAATGAAATTGTCTATGAATACAAGTATCAGTATAGCTATCATAGGAGTGATGTCTATCATTCCTATTGGCGGTATAAACCTTCTTAAAGGCCTTAAAATAATCTCAGATGATGCGTAAAAGAAAGAGCGGATAGAAGAATAGTAAGGTGAAGGGAACCAACTCATTATTGCATAAATGCCTATTGAAAGAATCTCATAATATATGAAAATCCTCAGCACAATAGCAATTGCCTTAAAAAGGTTTCCTAGTACAAACATTGTATTCACCTCCATGGGATAATTATTGCCCTACATATTTTATCACTTATACACCTACAATTCCTTTGGAAAAGCAACTACGATTTTTCATTAAAGGAACAACATCAGTGAAATCTATTTGGGAAGCAAACTTTATATCTCTTTCAAATCCCAATCTTAATAGCTTTTTCGCATGAGAAGATTTTAGGAGTTCTTCATATATATCCTTAACACTTTTTGCGTATCCGCTGACGATTCTTGCCTGGTCATTTCCAGGTTCAAAATTTTTAGCTATAAAACCCGCAAGAAGACAATCTTCCAATGAAACTTTTCCCAAAGTTCCGGAGCATACTATCTTAGATGTACCTTTTTTCTTTATGTAACTCACAACGGCACTTAGGTTTAGAAAGGAAGCGGCTACTACCTCTGAACACTTAACCATCTTGGCTGCAACGGTTCCATTTGAAGTTTTTAAAATCACATTCTTATCCTTAACCATCTCTTCCAAAAATTCGTACGGAGAATTTCCCATATCAAATCCAGGTATCCTGAGCCCATCTTCCTCACCAGCTAAGATGTAATCGGGATGGTTCTCTTTCATTTTAAACGCGGCTTCTATGTTATCAACTGGAAAAACACATTGCGCTCCGTTATGGAGCGCCGTTGTTATTGATGTCGTTGCTCTTAATACATCAATAATTACACAAAACTCTGCCTCTATTGGCTTTGGAAGAAAATATACATCAACGACTGTTCCCATAAGCACCCTTCGCCAAGCTTTTGTAGATCATATCGGAAAGCGATTTCATCTGGACATCCATCATTTTCTTTGAATATTCGTACAAGAGCATGTCTCTATACATCTTTTCCGCAGGTGTTTCTGGCATTAGACCCGATTTTGGAATACCGTCCCACATCTCTTTAAAAATTTGATAGAAGAAATATGCGGCAAATTCATTTACGGATTTTCTTAAAGCTTTTTCTCTATCCTGTTTAATCAGTCCTTGAAGTTCTGTTGTGGCGTTTATCTGCATATCACATCACCACCAATTGAGCATGGAGTACTCCTGCTTCATGTAGAGTCTGGAGTATAGCAATTATGTCTTGAGGTGTTGCGCCAAGTGCTTTAAGGGCTGCCACAAGGTTTCCTATTGTAGCTTCCGTTTCCTCTTTCCCTACGATTTTTCCAGATCTAATAGTGATGTTGAAGTTACCGTAAGAAAGTGTGAAATCTGAAATTTTTACCTGTCCTCCAAATATAACAGTCCCTGTTCTTTCGTTAACTATAACTTTTGCTGGTTGGTCTGGTGATACCTCTATATCTTCCAAGATGGATAAAAATGTAATCACATCATCTTTAAAAGCTTTAGGTATTGTGACTTTTATTGAACTTGGGTCAATAGCTTTTGCTATCTTGGAGTTGAACTTTACATTTATAGCGTTAGCAGCTCGTGCCGCTGTTGTTATATCAGGGTTATTCAAAAGTATCGTAACAGCGTCTTTATCTATGATACTTGCAGGAATCTCGTTTTCTACTATAGCACCCGAAGGTATGTAACCTACAACTTTATATCTTTTTTGGAGATTAGCACTTCCTTTTACCTCCTGCCCTCCGACACTTACTGAGCCTTGTGCAACAGCGTAAACCTTACCATCTGCACCGTACAAAGGCGTTTGGATTAGGAATCCTCCTTCAAGAGATTTTGCATCTCCTATAGAAGCTACAACAACGTCTAACCTCATT
>JAMOOR010000326.1 GCA_027065235.1 Thermotogaceae bacterium
AAGTCCTCTTTCCTCAAAAAGGAAGATATAGGGAAAAAGCTCTTCTCTGAAAAGCTTTCTTTGGTAAACGATGCAAGAAACCCACAGTTCATGGGAGCATCCGCTTTTGATGCAGAAGGAACAAACACAAAAAAATTCTATGTTGTGGAAAATGGAGTCTTGAAGAGTTTCTTCCATAACCTATACAGTGCAAAGAAATTGGAAATGTCTCCTACAGGAAACGCAAGTGTCAGATCTTTTAGGAGTTCCCCATCAGTCTCCCCGATGAACTTGAGGATGGAGTCCAATTCAAGCAAAGAAGAGATATTTGCCAGTGTGAAAAAAGGCATATTCGTGACCCACATGATGGGAGTTCACACCCTTGATCCTGTATCTGGAAGATTCTCGGTTCAGATATCGGGATACTTGGTTGAAAATGGGAAGAAGGTAAAACCGATCAGAGGAATGGCTCTGTCTGGAAAACTAAGCGAGCTTTTGTCGAATATAGAACTTATAGCTGATGATTACAAGGATTATGGGAGTGTAATAGGAAGCACGATTCTTGTGAGAGGGATGAGCGTTGGAGGAAAGTAAGTTTAAATTTTTCTGCGACAGGATGCTTGGAAAATTAGCTAAGAAACTAAGGCTTTTAGGATTTGACGCTCTATATTACAACGAGATAGAGGAAGAAGAGATACTGAGATTATCTAAAGGTAGGATACTCCTTACAAGGGATAAGATACTTGAAAGAAAAGCCAAAAAACAAGGAATAGAGGTATTCTATATAAAATCTGATAAATGGCGCTCTCAGCTCAAGGCCGTAAATGATAGATTCTCGATAGAGAAGTATTCAAAGCCATTTACAAGATGTTCTGAGTGCAACGGAGAACTTGTGGATGTGGAAAAAGAGAAAGTAAAAGATAAAGTTCCTGAGTACGTTTATAAAACCATTGATGAATTTAAGATATGCAAAAATTGTGGAAAGATTTATTGGAAAGGTTCCCATATCTCTTGGATAGTCTCTGATATCGGAAAGCTGGTGAGAGCATGGGAAAGGGACTGACTTGGAGCATATTCGACAATGTTAATGAGTTTTTGAAGAAAGGTTATAAAGGCGGATCGATGGATGAAGTTGCCAAGCTTTTCTCCGATGAGCTGGGAGCTGAAGATGTTGCTGTATTCGTTTATGAAAAGCCGAAAGATTCCTTCCGCCTTGTTGGAACTACAAATGAAAAGTTAAAAGACAGGGTTGGGGAACTGAAGCTCAAAAACCTTAAGTTTGTTAACGAATTGGAAGCATATAAAATATATGACATATCGGGCAAAATGCCGGATTCTATGCCGGAGGATCTTCACTTTCTCCTTAAACTTTCCTATAAAAATGAGCTTATTGGTGTTGTTTTTTTAAAAAAGGCTGAAGTTCACACTGATAAATTAAAAGGTGCCGCCATTGACCTCTCAATGGCATTAAGATTCTTAGCTAAGTACATCCAACTTGAGGATCATCTGAAGAAATATACGCTTCTTGGCCGATTCACAGACCTTTTTGAAAAGACATTTGAAGAGATAGAGCTCATGAAAGGTGTTATAGAAATAGCTTTAGATGTTCTTGAAGCAGAGGCGGGAGTTTTTGCAAAAAAGACAGAAGGTGGGTATGAAGTAAAAATAGCTAAGAACGTTAAAATCAAAAACGACTTCATTCCCTTTGATCATCCGCTGGTAGTGGAGGTCGAATCTAGCGAAGCCATCCTTTACACCAAGTCAAAAATAAATACACTGGCACTTGATGAAATAGTAGATCTTCATGTTAAATCAATGATGGCATCTTACATATCTACACAATCTAAGGCGGAGTATATGATAATTCTCTTTAACAAAAAGGAAAGGGAAGGGTATCGGCCTTACAAGCATTTCGATGATATCGATCTATCAGTTCTTAGAGAAATCTCAAAGAGGTACTCTCTTGCATGCTCAAGGCTACAATATTATAAGCAGATAAAAGATGAGGTAAATAAGCTGGAAGAGCTGAGGAGGAAACACGAAGATTTAATTTCTGTTCTCCGCCAACATATAAGTAAACTCAATTCAGTCTACGTGATAAGCCAAGCGATGAGATCAAGTTATAACATAACAAATGTATATAAGATCCTTCTTCTTGGAGTAACCTCTCCGCGAGGACTTGATTTTGATAGAGCTCTTCTTTTCGTGAAGGATAACAAAAGACAGGTTCTAGTTGCTAAGATGTGGGCTGGATTTGACAGCATAGAGGAGCTCGAGAATCATAAGAAGAAATCCAACCAGAGATCTTTGAGGTACGGTGATCTTGTCCAATATTTCAGAGAAGAAGCCCTTGTACTGGATTTTTCTAAGGGACTTACAAAGAAAATAGAGGGTAGGGTAATTCATTACAAAGGTCATCCAATACTTGAAAGGGTTGTATTGAGAAAGAAAATCTACCATGTAACCCCGAATCTTGTGAAAAGGTCTACGAAAGATATCTATGACATTGTTGAATTTGTTGGAACGGACGATTTTGTGATAGTTCCTCTTGTTGGTAGATGGGACACTATAGGTGTTGTAGTACTTGATAATAAACTCACCAAAAAGCCTATACTTGATATGGATGTTGAAATACTTAAACTTGTTTCAGAAAGTGCAGGACTCGCCATAGAAAATGCATTAAATTACGAAGATTTAAAAACCAAGACACTCTCATTGGAAAGGCAAAAGAATTTGATAGATTATTTGAGAAAATTCTCTGAAAGCATCCTTCAAAATCTTGACATATCCGTTGTTGTCGTTGATGAAGGCGGAAAGATCCTTGAATGGAATAGAAAAGCTGAGCAGACATTTGGAAGGCCAAGAGAGAACATGATAGGAACCCCTATCTCGTGGATAAGTCCAGAGTTTGAAGATATATGGGCAGTAGCTGCAAAAGTTTTTGAGATGAGAGAGGTTCTATACCTTTCCAATTACCTTCTGAATATAAGCGGTGAAGAAAAGTTCTTTGATATAAAATTCTCTCCATTATGGAGCGTTGATGGAAGAAAGATAGACGGGATAATAATAACCTTTGAGGATGTAACCACAAGGTACAGGTTGGAACAAGAAAGAAAAAGGCAAGAAAAACTAGCGGCTCTTGGCGAGATGGCAGCAAGGGTTGCTCACGAGTTGAGAAACCCAATATCGGTTATAGGAGGTTTTTTAAGAAGGTTAGAAAAACATCTTGATAACAAAGAACTGAGAAAGAAATACCTAGATATATTACATAGCGAGATAGAAAGGCTGGAGGGAATTGTCAACGAAATATTGGAATTCAGTAGAGACTTTAAAAAACTTGATTTCTCGGAATTTGATATCGTTGAGCTTGTAAGGGAAGTTTATCTTCTCCATGAGGAACTCCTTGAAAAGAAGGGAGTAGAATTTGAAGTAATAACCGATAAAAGCAACATAGACATATTTGCTGACAGAAGCAGGATAAAACAGGTCCTTATTAACTTGGTGCAGAACGCTATTGACGAAGTTCCACAAAAAGATGGTAAGATAAGGATAGTGTTGGAAGAGGAGGAAGAAAAAGTTAGAATAGAAGTTTGGAACAACGGGAAGCCTATTCCACCGGATATAAGAGAAAAAATATTTACACCATTCTTCACCACAAAGGTTCATGGAACGGGTCTAGGGCTTCCCATAGCCAAAAAGATTATAGAAGATGAGCACAATGGTAAAATTTGGGTTGAAAGTTCGGAAGATAGAGGTACTTCGTTTATAATAGAAATACCCAAGGAAAAGGGGGATTGATTTATGGGAAAGAAAGTTCTCATTGTTGATGACGAACCGAACATGCGACTTCTTATAAGGGAAGAATTGGAGGAAATGGGGCTTGAAGTTGAAGAAGCTTCCAACGGTGAGGAGGCTATAGAGAAGTTCCAGAAAGGTAATTTTGATCTTGTCACCCTTGATATAGAAATGCCAGGCATGAATGGCCTTGAAGTTGCTGGTAAGCTGAGGGAGATAAAGAAGGATGTAAAGATAATTCTTCTTACCGCTTATTCTCATTACAAAAGTGATCTTGCCTCTTGGGCGGCTGATTCTTATGTCGTTAAGTCCATGGACTTCACCGAGCTAAAAGAAGAGGTAAGAAAACTACTTAATAGTTGAAGGAGAATTAAAGGTGAGAAGGCTTATTACAGTTATTGTAGCAGCTATGCTTTTGTCCTATGCTTTAGCGATATATTTTGTTATGTATTATGAGGTCCAATATGGAGATACCTTAGTCGGTATTGCGAAGTCATTCGGTGTTTCCCCATCTACCATCCTAGATTGGAACGGCGATTTGAATCCCACAATGCTAAAGGTTGGTCAAGAGTTAGTTATACCAATACCGGATGGTGTGGTTTATGAAGTGAAGAAAGGCGACAGTATCGATGCAATCGCAAAAAGATTCTTTACCCTTCCAGATCTTATCAAAAAAGCGAACGACCTAACCAGTGATCTGATATTTCCCGGACAGAAATTGTTCATACCCAGCGAAATCATTGGACTTGCCTTTAATGACACGAAAACTTTTATATGGCCGGTTTATGGAGATATATCCTCTCCTTTTGGATGGAGAATACATCCTATAACTAAGAAATGGGCTTTTCATACGGGTATAGATATAGCGGCTCCCCTTGGGACACCCATTTTTGCCGCTGATTCTGGAATAGTGGAATACGCTGGATGGTATAAAGGCTACGGTAACTTCATCCTTATAAATCATGGAAAATACAAAACTGCCTACGGGCATCTTTCTAAGATAGATGTCTTCGTTGGTGAGTATGTTAGAAAAGGCGAACTTATAGGTAGGGTCGGAAGCACAGGAATAAGCACAGGACCCCATGTTCATTTTGAAGTTCGTTTGGATGGTAAAGTTGTAAATCCCATGACATACCTTCCATCGCCAGGTCTTAAATATGTTTACAACGGTTCAATAAAATGGGTCGGCGGTGAAAAATGAAAAAGGTAATCATGGTGAGTGCCTGTCTTTTAGGACTTCCCACTCGATATGATGGCAAGTCAAAACCCAACGAGAAAGTTCTAAACTTTCTAAAAAGTGAAGATGTAGTTGTGGTTCCTTTTTGTCCGGAACAGCTGGGAGGTCTGCCAACTCCGCGTGTACCATCTGAAATTCAAGGAGGAAAGGGTTGGAAAGAAGGAGCAAAAGTCCTTAATGAAAAGGGTGAAGATGTAACTGAAAACTTCTATCTTGGGGCTGAAATATCCGTAAAAATCGCGCAGTTTTCTAATCCTGACTTCATTATCATGAAAGAGAGGAGCCCTTCCTGCGGGGTTAACTACGTATACGATGGCACGTTTAGCAAAAAAGTAGTTTCCGGCATGGGAGCCGCCGTCTACTATCTCAAGAAGGCTGGATACAGGATCATCTCTGAGGAAGATCTTTAACGATGCTTTCTCTTATACCAAGAACTCTAAGGATCTTGTAATTTCTCATATTTTCAAGCTCGTACAACCTGACTTGTTTCACTTTTCCATCTACATCCACTTCTGCTATTCTGTATCTTTGAACTTCCTCCATCGGCCTGTCGCAAAGCAGCTTCCCTTCTCCCAGCACAAAAACCCTTGTCGCAACTTTGGATATATCTTCCTCATCATGAGAAGAAACTATAACGATTTTCCCCTGCTTTGAAAGCTTTTTTATAAGCTCTAGGATGAAAGATACTGTTTCTCTATCAAGCCCGCTTGTTGGCTCGTCCATCACCACAACATCTGGATCTCTCATCATCGCCGCAGCTATGGACAACCTCTGTCTCATACCTTTTGAAAGTTTTAAAACCGATTTTTTCCCGTTCTCAAGCCCAAATTCCTTTTTTAGCCTTTCCAAATCTCCCTTGAAAGAATACAAATGTGCAAAGAACTTTATATTCTCGTCCATGGAAAGCTCACTTACCAGTATAGGAATCTCTGGAATATATGAAACCCTTTCTCTCATATACTTAGGAGACTTCGATATATCCACCCCATCAAGAAAGATCCTTCCCGAGGTCGGTTTGTATATGGTAGCTATAAGCTTGAGCAGTGTGCTCTTTCCTGTGGCGTTGGCCCCAAGAAGCATCACAACTTCTCCACTTTCAATTTTGAAATCAATGTCTCTTAAAACCCATTTATTCTGGAACTTTTTTCCTAATCCTTCAGCCTTCAGCTCCATTTCAATCTCTCCATCTCTTCAATGATATCTTTCCCTATCCTTGTTATGTAGGTTGGATTTCTATCTATCAAATTCTTCATGGCTCTTAAGATATATTCTTTTATCTCTCCTTCGAACTCTTCTTTAAAATAGGCCTTTTTAAGTATTTCTATCGATCTAGGATGGTCTATATAAGAAAGTACCATGGCCACCAAATCTCCATACCTCGTCCTATCTCCATCTTCAAGAAGCATGTATTCCAAAATATTGAGAAGCTTTACACCTTCACCTATCTTCGCCAAAGCTTCGTATATTATAAGAATAGCTTCTTCAATGGTGAACTTAGACAGAAGGGAATAAAATATATCCTTCGCCCTCTTCTCTCCAAAGTCTCCAAGAAGATCCACAATGTAAAGAACCGTTATATCGTCCTCTTCAACTCCCTCTTCCCACAACCTTTTAAGCTCCTTGTAAAGTGCTTCCTTTGCAGGCTCTCCCAACCTGAAAAGAGCCTCTGCCGCAATCTCCCTCACCTCAGAATCCTCATCGTATAGGAGTTTTATCAAAATTGGTATAGCCTTCTCTCCCTTCTCTTCAACGATTCTTTTTACAAGTTCTTCCTTTTTGTTTTCCTTTTCGTCTCTATTCAACTACGCCACCCTCTCGCCATTTTCCATCCTTATAACGTTTGCAAATTTCGA
>JAMOOR010000327.1 GCA_027065235.1 Thermotogaceae bacterium
GACTTTGAGAATTGCTTCCGTATCCACCCCCAAAACGTTCGATGAATATTCCTTCAAGGAACCATTATGAGCCAGAATTGTAAGTGTGCCATCTTTATAAAAGGAAAATGGATGAGCTTGATCGTCCCGCTTCTTTGTCTTTGGAGAAGCTTTTCTTGCGTGAGCTATCAAAAGCTTTGCTTTAAAATCCGTTGTTATGCTTTTATCAATTACGCTGTCTTTGGATTTTACAAATGAGAAGATACCTGAGCTATTCAGAGCAAAGTAACCAAAACCATCCTTATGAGGAGCGTTCATTCCGTCCTTCGCCATTTTCTTAAGTTTATTTAGATAGTTTCTTATGTTAAGATCACAATCCGAGGAAAAAGCCAACATCCTGCACATAAGATCATCCTCCGCTTATATCTGTAGGTAATTTTATCACTTTGATTATATGAAGTATTATACAAATGGCACTAGAGTCGTTTAAGATGCTATAATGAAAGCAGAGAAAAATCTTCACACGGTTGTGGGTTGTGTCAAGTAAATTGTGTCCGGAAAGATTTCAAAATAGCGCCCTTGCCTTCCAAGAAATCTTCAATAGCTTTCTCAAAACCTCTTAGCTTCCTTGACGTATATCTATTGTTAAGCTCTTTCAGAAACTCCATGTATGCCAAAAGCGGTGTAATAATCGAGGCAAGAATCTATTTGAAAAACTTGGAAAATTACTCAGGACGGATTATATTGGATAATCACCAAAGTTTTTAAAATCTTCTTTAAAACTTGGAACGTCTACTTTCCTATTATTACTTCTTTTATATCCTTCTCTCCAAAAATATACTTTTTCCCGCACCACTTGCATGTTACTTCCGCAAAACCTTCCTTCAAAAGCTCATTGAGATCTTTAAGTTCCAAAACAAGTAAGGAGCTCTTTGCCTTCTCCTTCGAACATTTGCATTTGTATTCGACGGTGTGCTCCTCATAATATCCTAAATTGTCTCCCAGAAGCTGCTTTAATATATCAACCTCATCATACCCATCCTGGTAAAGCTCTGTAACAGATCCCAAAGAATTCACAGCCCTTTCGAGATTCTCAACAGCTTTATCACTAATGCTTTTGTCTAGAATTTGCAGAGCGTAGCCTCCTGCCTGTATTACACCCTTTTTTCCCACTTTAACACCTAAACTCATAGCAGTTGGAAGCTGCTCGGATTTTGCATAATAATACGCGATGTCTTCTGCAATTTCCCCAGTTTGAAGCGGAACTTGAGAGGTGTAGGGAGCCTTCAAACCAAGGTCTCTAACAACATTCAACGTCCCTCCAGCTATAACAGAAGCTATATCAAATTTCCCATCTTTAATAACTGTATCAACGGTAGGGTTGGATACATATCCCCTTACGGTAAAATTCCTAGCCTGAGCAACTAACCTTCCTATAGGCCCCCTCGATTCTATTGTAAAGGTAATAACTTCAGTTTCAGAAAGCCATGGAGTAGTTAGAGCAGCACCAGTTATGAGCCTTCCAAGTGCGGCTGTAACAATCGGAGAAAGATTATGTCTGAGCCTTGCTTCTTCAACCGTGGAAGTTGTCCTTGCAACAGAGAATCTCAATTTTCCATCAAAGGCGTATCCAAATATTATTCTGTCCACATTCATCCCTCCATAGAAAAATAAAAAGCCGGGCGGAATGCCCGGTTATGATTATACCAAAATTTGGTTTATTCTGTTTTAAACTTGGCGATGGCGTTGCCCAGAAGTGTAGCAGATTCTTCAAGCTCTTTAGCAGTTTTTGTAAGAACTTCTCCCTGATCTTTAAGATTCTCCACTTCATTCTTAACAGCTTCCATCTCCGTAACAACCTCGTTAATGGATTTGGTTGCGTTATCCATAGCTGCTGCGATCTCTTCCGCCGCTGCGCTTTGCTCTTCTGCAGAAGCTGCCAAGTTGTTTGTAGCACTGTCAAGAGCTGCAGCCTGCTCTTTAATGTCTCCAAAGGCTTGAGATATGTTGCCGCTTTCTCCCTGCATCTCCTGTATCATCCCAACTAAATTTGATGTTATCTCGCTAACTTGATCTGCTTCATTTCTTATCTCAGAGAGTATGTTTGCAATTTGTTCGGTGGATTTTCTTGATTCCTCTGCCAGTTTTCTTATTTCATCAGCAACAACCGCAAATCCCTTTCCTGCTTCTCCCGCCCTTGCTGCCTCTATAGCAGCGTTAAGTGCAAGAAGGTTCGTTTGCTCAGCAATGGAATTTATGGTTTCAACTATTTCTTCTATGTTCTTAGTTGAATCTGACAAGGATTTTACGCTATCGCTGGCGTGCCCTGACTCTGCAGCAACTTGCTCGATTTTGTCTATAATTACAGAAAGCGCCTTTTCTCCATTCTCTACAGCTTCTCTAAGGTGTGAGCTCTGAGCTGATAATTCTTCTGCCGTTTTGGAAACCATCTGTGCACTGGATGCAACCTCCTGAACACCTGATGTTGTCTCTTCTATAGCAGCTGCAACATTGTTGGCCATCGAGAGAACCTTATCTACACTTTCCGCTGCTGTGTTCAAAAGCTTTTCCACAGTTTCAGATACTTCCGTTAAATCGCGGGATTCTTTCAATACGGTATTTCCAACCTCCTTAATCTTCTCAGCAATTGATTTAAGTTCCGCTCGCATATCATCAATTACCTTGATCACTCTGACTATTTCGTCTTTGGAATCTTCTTCAATCTTTAAACCTGGAATTACGACCTCAAGTTCAGCTGTGAGATCTCCACCTCCAACTCTATTAGCAAACTCTTCTAAGTTCTTTAGCGTTTTAACAAGCATTATTTTAATTATCAGCCAAATTACTATAATTAATCCTGCGATTCCTATTATTCCAACTATTATCGCAACTTTCATCGATTCATAAACAGATGAATATATTTCATCTTCATAAGCTGTAAATAAAACCATCCATTCTTTTTCAGGCACCCATGCAACATAAGCTATTTTTTTGTATACTCCTTCTTTCCCCGGTTTTGAATAGTAATATTCAACAAACTGATTTTTATGACTTAGCATTTTTTCATTAAGATTTTCTCCTGTCTTTTTATCGTAAAATGTTACCTTCTTTCCTTCAATATCGCGGTTGACATGAAGAATCACTATTCCGTCTTTTGAAACAATTAATGGGTATGAAGTATCAGTTACCTTAAGAAAGAACAAAGTTTCTCTTAAGTTTTCCAAAAGTTCCTTTTCTTTTTCTTCTTTTAACTTTCTAAAATTCTCAGTAAGATCGCTCATATAAATTCCTGTTCCAATAATCCAATCCCATGGTTCAAAATACATCGCGTAGGATAACTTCGGAGCAGGTTCTTCCTCACCCGGTTTTGGCCAGTAATAGTCTACAAATCCCCCGCCGGCTTTGGCAGCCTTAGCAAGTTCTTGAAATAACTTTTTCCCTTTGACATCCTCAAAATTCCATAAGTTCTTACCAATAAGAGATTTATTAATATGAGATATCATAATGCCTTCGCTATTAAATATAAACAAATATCCTATCCCATTGTTGTATCTAATGCTTTCAATAGCTTCTTTTGCTCTTTCTTTTGCCTCTTTCTCTGTTAACTCACCGGTTTTGTATTTATCGTAAAAATAATTCGCCATACTATAAGCTGCTTGAATCATAGATACTATCTTTCTTTTCTCTGAGTCAAACAACTGTTCTTCAAAAGTTTTAACGTTTTTATCGTACTGTTCGACCAACTTGACCGCTGTTTTACCAAATGCTTCAATTTGGGAATACGCACTTCTTTTCTCCAATTTCGCTACTGTGAACGAACCAAAGAATACCACCAAAGCTATAATAACCACCATAGCGAGAAACAACCAGATTCCCAGTTTTAAGGCTATGCTCTTTCTCATTTCTAATCCCCCCAGACAGATAAAATTTTTCAAAGTGTTATCTTACTACTTTTGTTAAATTTTATCAATCATTATATCAATGATCGCTCTTTGAAGTAAAGTTAAAGCCCTCTACAAGCGCATAAGGTGCTATAAATGCTGTGAAGCTTCCAGCAATGTTATAAGTTTCTTTTGACATTGCTTTTAGATTTTCAAGAAGGTTGTAAAAGTTTACATTAAATCTCATGTTTTTAACTGCTTTTGTTATCTCTCCATTCTCTACTATAAATAGGCCGTCTCTTGTCATTCCCGTTAGTGTAAGTTCTGCTGGATCGACGATGTTCATGTAATGTATCCTGTGGATGTATATTCCTTTGTCCACTTTTGAGAAGAGCTCTTCTTTTGCCATGTTTCCACCGTCAATTACAGGATTCATAACAAAAGCCATGTAGGGCTGGAGCATAGAAACAGTGTGGCCTGTTGGTTCTTTCCCAAAAAGAAGCGCTGTTTGATAAGAGTAAAGAATGTTTTTAAACTCTCCTTTTTCTATAACTGGGAACGTCGTTCTTTTTGTTCCAACGCTGTCGAATGGATATTTTATTTGCCGCTCATCTTCCGGATCGTCCTTGAATGTGAGAAATTCTGGGCCTATCTTTTTACCGAGGTATTTAACGGCAGAACTTGTTTTTGTCTCATAAGCAAAACCGTTGAGTGCCCCGTAAACGAAATAGCTGAATATATCTGCAACTGCTTCAGGACCAAGGATAACTGTGTATTGCCCGGGTTCTATTTCCTCATCTGGTATGTTCTTTTTGGCCAGTGGTACTATTTCTCTGACCTTTTCTTCTATTTGAAGCTGTTCAAAATTTTTTGCAGTTGCTGATGTGTAAGAGCCCGTCATGTTCTCGTTCAAAAGAACTGTGTTGAAATCAGCATAGGTTGTGCTGTGATAAAGGTAAAGACCTGATGTTGACATGACGGAAACTTCGCTCTCTGTGTTAGCAACATATCCAAAGGCTTTTAAATTGTTTTCATTGGCTATCGACTTTATAAGTTCGAAAAGCTCTCTTCTTTTTGAAGGATGGACATTCAACATCTCTTCCTCGTCCATATAATATGGATATTCCATCCTTAGTGGTGGCATTTTAAATTTAAAGTTAAGCTTCTCCGTATTCTCAAGAATCTCATCAACTTGTTCTTTTAACTTCTTTAGCCCTTCCATTGATACATCGCCAGAGCTTACAACTGCCATTTTGTTGTCTTTTATAAAAACTCCTTCCATTCTTAAGGCTTCTTGAGAAATATTCTGATGAACCTCAGAATTTGCAAATCTTGTAAGATCTCTTTTGGTGCTGGTAGCAGTTACCAAAAATTCATACCCGGGAAAAGTATCGTGAAGAAGTCTCATAAGATTCCTGTAGAACTGATCCGTCCTCATTTGGCAACACCTACCTTTACTTTTCTAAATCTTGCCGGCGACGTTCCATGACCTACCCACATAACCTGACCGGGCTGGCCCTTTCCACAGTTTGGGACTCCCCATATGTGCCAAAAATCTTTGTTTGCTATACCATCGCAGCTGTTCCAAAACTCTGTTGTCTTTCCATAGTAAACTGGATTTTTGAATATCTTGCCAGTAAGCTTCCCTCCCTTTATCTCGTATGCTATCTCCGTTGCAAACTGGAAGTTCACTCTCATGTCATCTATCGACCAGCTCTTGTTCGTGGCAAGAAGGAATCCATAATCGATCTCTGAAATAAGCTCATCGAGGGTTTTATCACCGGGAAGAAGGTTAATGTTTGTCATTCTTATGATCGGCATGTTCGACCAGCTATCAGCCCTCGCTGCGCCGTTTGATCTAAGCCCAAGCTTTGCTGCCGTTTGCCTATCCATGAGGTAGCCAACGAACAGCCCATCTTTTACAAGGTAACTCATTTGCGCTTTTACACCCTCATCATCATATCCAAAAGAACCAAGACCTCCTTCAAGGGTGGCATCGGCGGTTATGTTAACTATGTCGCTTCCATACTTGAGTTTGTTCAAAAGCTCTGGCTGGAGGAATGAACCACCAGCAAAACTTATCTCGCTACCAAATACCCTGTCAAGTTCAGTTGGATGACCACAGGATTCATGGACTTGGAGTGCCATCTGCTGACCATCGATTATTATGTCATACTCTCCCGGTTCAATTTCCGGAGCTGATAGAAGAGCTGCTGCCTCTTCTGCAACCTTTTCTGCATTCTCAACAAGTTTCATCTCTTGGACGAATTCCCAACCTCTTGTGGCGTAATCGCCGCCAAAACTTGATGGATAAGATCTTACCTGAAAACCCTCTTCAGATACGGCAAAAGCCACAATCCCTGCACCAGAAATCGTGATATCTTGCTCTATATCAGATCCTTCAGTGTTCACAAAAACCTTATGGATCTTTCTAAAGTCCATCGTTCCTACAGCTCTTTTTACCTTTTCATTCTTCATCATGACGGAAGTGGCTTCTTTCAAAAGTTCTATCTTCTCCGCCTTTGAGATGGAAAACGGATCAATTTGAGCGGGTGATTTGAAAGTGTCAACATGGGTAGGTTCTTCTGCAAGCTTTACTCTTTCCTTAGCCGTTTTGGCAGATTCTTTGGCAATTTCGAGGGCAAGCTCCGCTGTTTTCATGATGGAATTTTTGGATAAGGTATCGGTAGCTGCGAATCCCCAGCCACCGTCAAAGAGGACTCTAATTCCAACGCCCTTATCTTGAGAATATGAGAAACTCTTAAGCTTTGCTGACTCCACTTCGATTTCCTCTTCTTGATGCTCTTCATACCGAGCATCAGCATACTCCACACCCTTGGTTTTCAGGAACTCAAGGGCTTCCTTTAGTATATCTTTCACTATTCTCCCTCCTCTCAATAAGCAAATATTGCTCCATAGAATTATAACTCATTTTTTTCACATGTTTTTCTATAGTTTGAAAGCTCTCCTATAAGAAAACTTAGCGCTTGAG
>JAMOOR010000328.1 GCA_027065235.1 Thermotogaceae bacterium
ATAGCACCATCTGATTTTGGTTTAACGAAATCTTTGGAGCTTCTTGCAATGATAGTTATAGGAGGACTTGGCAGTATAGGTGGATCGGTGGTAGGTGCCGCTATATATACAGTTATTCCTTTTCTCCTCAGTAGATCAAATATATCTCTATCTATACTCTTTGGAGCATTGATAATAGTCGTCATGCTCCTATTCCCGCAAGGAGTTTACTACTACCTTAAAATCTTCTATTACAGATGGATCGAAGCTCCTATTACACTCTTGCTGAAAAAGTTCTCGAAACCTGTTGGAAATTTTGTTGAAACACCCTTTGGAAAAGTCCACTTCGTTGCCAAAGATGGCAAAGATCCTACCGTCATAATGGTACATGGAAATTGGGGAACGTGGAAATGGTTTAAACCTATTTTTTCAAGATGGGATCTTCCATGGAGATTAGTAGCTATTGATCTTCCAGGATTTGGTCATTCAAGCAAGCCAAAGCTCCCTATTACACTTGAAAATTACGCAAAATATTTAAGATCGTTTATAGATTCAATGGGCTACAAGAAAATCATACTTGTGGGGCATTCCATGGGAACATCTGTAATTCTGAAAATGCTCTCAAAAAACAGTGATGGAGTAATTGCTGTTGTCCTGATTTCACCATCACCTATAGATGGTTACAAAACGCCTGAAGAAGCTTTCCCACTTTTAAAACTTTATGAAAGAAGCTTCTCTATGGTGAAAAAATACATATATCCCATTGTTCCAGATAAAAAACTTGCAAGAGAAATTATTTTTGATGTATTGAATATGGATAAAAGAGGTTTTGTGGAAAATCCTCGAGCTTTACTTGAAGATTTATCATCAGAAGTAACTGATTTGAAAACAAAAGCACTAATTATAAGATGCGATAACGATCCGCTAATTACGACCGAAGAATTCCACAAAACCTCCAAATCTCTAAAAGCGGAAGAAAAAGTTCTAAAAGGTTGTGGCCATAACCCACAAATTCTTGCTCCTGATACTGTTATCAAAATCTTGAAAAACTTCATTGAGGAGGTGGATTCATGAAATACGCAAAAGTTCTATCAACAGGCATCTATGTACCAAAAAAGATCATGACAAACGAGGAATTCGAAGAACTTACTCACATGAAGATCGAACCCCACTACTCTCAAGTTATTGGAATAAACCACAGACATATTTCATCGGAGGAGGAAACTCCAGCTTACATGGCTGCCATGGCTGCCAAACAAGCGATAGAACGGGCTGGAATCGATCCAAAAGAGATTGATCTCATAATACTCGGTACTGATACACCAGAAGCCATTTCCCCACCCACAGCAACAAAGGTTCAATTTTTGCTTGGTTTACACGAACATAAAGTTCCCTCTTTTGATGTAAATGCATCCTGTGCAAATGGGGCCCTTCTTTTGGATATAGCGTCAAGATATATAGCAGCTGGCGATTACAAGAATGTTTTAGTAATTGGTACCTATGCAATGACTAAATTCTTATCGTGGAAGTATGCATGGGAAGCGCTGTTCTCTGACGGGGCAGGTGCTGTTATATTAACTTCTTCCGATGAGCCAGGATATATGGGCTCTGAGATGATATCCGATGGTTCGTGGTGGTACAACTGGGGAATATATATGGGCACAGGAAAAATGAATATTGAAGGAATAGAAAAAGGTCTTCATAAACTTGACTTCATCGCTCCATATCCATCGGAAGTTAACGAAGAAGGCTGGCCTTCTCTTATTGAAAAACTGCTGAAAAAGCTTGGAAAAACTACAGAAGATGTTGGTATGATATTCTTCACCCAAGTCCGAAAAAAGAGCATACTAAAAGTTATGGAAAAGCTGAATCTCCCTTTAGAAAAAACTCATACCGTTATGGAAAAGTATGGATACACCGGATCTGCCTGTGTTTACATGGCGCTTCATGACGCCATTGAAGAAGGAAGAATGAAAGATATGGACGGAAAATTAGTAATCTTCATAACTTCGGGTGTAGGCTACCAACAGGTGGCAACTGCCTTTACATGGTAAAAAGCGGGCAGAATGCCCGCTTTACTATCACCATTTAATTTTCTTTAAATGGTATCGTAAATGTGGAGTTATTCAATCATGTCAACGAGACGCCGTGAAATCCCCTAGAAAGGTATGGAAACTTACAATGATGAGTGAAGAAACCACGAACTCTATAAAAACCATCTTGCCGTATTTGAAAGAAAAGTATTTATTATTTTAAAATTAGCAAATTATCAGGAATGTTTTTATGTTTTTACTTTTTATTTTTAACGTTTTCTGTTATGATAAGGTTCCCCATGAACAAAATTTACCATATACGCCTTCCTGTTGCCGGAGCCTCTCCTTTTTCAACCTTTTTTGCAAGATCTAAAAGCCATTCATCGGTGGAGAATATTAAAACCTTTGCTTCAGATTTTGGATCGTTTATAGCCACACCCTGAGCTCCTGGATTTAATATGACAATGCTTCCTTTCAATATTTGTTCTCTCAACTCCTTTATGTTGTAAGGTCTTGCGCTTTTCCAACTTAACGTAATTTCTTTTCCAAATAAGGGCTTATCTTTCGCGTAGAAAGCGGTGTTATACCCCAAACTTCTTAGATATTCCATTTTCTTTTCATCTTCAACAAAAATAGGGAGAAACAGAGACTTAGAAATCAAAACCTTGACGACTTTTTCATCTATTTTTCCCCTTCCATCAACTATGGGATATATTCCGGCGTTTGCAAAACCTTCCGCCATAAGCTCTAAAATTCTCACTGTTATATAAGGAGAGGTGGAGAATCTATCAAGCGGATCTTTATCATCTTTGCTTAAAGTATCTAAAGTTCCAAAGACAATCGCATCTATGCCAAGGTTTTTTAGTTGTATTCCTATCGCTTCTGCAAGATCTTTTGAGAGTTCTAAATTTGAGTTGACACCCAAACATAGGTTCGAAATATCCCTAACTATATCCTGGAGTTTCACATCGAGGACCGTGTAGCCTTCTTTATACAGTATCGGGACAAAATCAATCACCTTCCATCCCATCGTTAAGATCGAAAGAACCATCAAGAATAAGATTAACAATCTTCGCAACACCTGACTCATTGTTCGACGGCGCAACAAAGTTCGCCACCTCCTTAACCTTCTGCGTGGCGTTTCCCATAGCGATTCCTATTCCAACCGCTTCTATCATATCTGCATCGTTATCGTTATCACCAAACGCCACCACCTCATCCAGGGAAAAGCCCATATAATTTGCTAAAAATTCCAGCGCTCTTGCCTTTCCAACATTCTTTGGGACAAAGTCAAGATACGTTGGAAAGGACTTAAAGATTCTTAATGAACCAAACAAAGGAGAGAGGATTACTTTCACTTTGTCCAAGGTCTCAGGATCGGAGATTGCTAAAATCTTAGTCGATCCATTTTTTGAAACGACTTCGACCAAATCATTAACTACTTTGTAGTCCACTCCTGAATGCTCAGCATACGCTTTTATCTCTTCGTTATCTTCCTCTGATATAAGTTCGTCATTAACGTAAATTTGTCTATGTACGTCCAACCTCCTAAGGTGCTTTATAACATCAGAAGCGACATCAGGAGAAATCTTATCTTCGTATATCACGCCCTTTTCAGGTACATAGACCATTCCTCCATTGTAGGCTATGACAGGAAACTCCCTTTCAAAATTTTTTTGAGAGAACCTCAGGACAGATTTCAGCATCCTTCCACTGGCGAGAATCACTGTGTTTTTTTCGGCAGCCCTCAACACAGCCTCTTTATTCTCTTTAGATAAATTTTCTTTATCATCAAGAAGTGTGCCGTCCACATCAAAAACAAAGACCACATCTTCACCTCCAAAACTTGTGTGTCACTTAAGCAATTATCCAAAATCATCCTCTCCGAAAAAGAGTCAATATAACTTCAAACGAGTTTTTTCTCGATTATTATAACGCAGCTCAAGCTCTAGTGGTGTAAAATCAATTGTGTCCGAGCATGGAGAAAACAAAACGAAAGTCACGGCCTTCAAGAAAAATAGGAGAGGAGTCATATAAAAAATTGGTGTTTAATTTATCCGCAATTGAAAACTATGTTTGAAATTCAAGATTTAGCTATAGCTAAATCCATATGTTTACACACCCCAATGTAAAGTTCCATTTAGCTAGAGTAGGGTTAAGGTTTATTTCATTTTTCAAAGTGCTCTGTGTATTCCTCCAAAGAAATATTAGCATCTTTAAGGATTCGCAGAGTTAGCCCGATTCCCAAAATTCGCTTCCCATGGACGGGAACAGTTACATACACTCCTTTTGGATGACGCAAACGATAGTGACTCCCAACAATTCTTATTACGGAAAAGCCTTTTGTTTCAAGGAATTTTATCATTTCTTTTCCGGTCACTCGTGGAAGCCGAGGACTCACACAGTCACCTTCTTGATGTCTACAAATGTTATAACTGGCTTCTCTTTCATGTCTTCTATACTTGCTTGTATAGCTTCTTTTATGTTCCCTATTAACTCTTCTATCGTTTCACCCTGAGAGTAGCATCCCGGAATTTCCACAACTTCTCCCACATAGAAGCCATCTTCATCTTTTTCAATTATTACGGTGTATTCTCTCATTTTGTCACCTCCATTGTTGTTATTTTAGCTCATCTCAATAAAGAATGAAAAGGCAAAAAGAAATGAGGTCAAAAATTCAATCTTTATCCCAAAAAGGTGTTTGTAAGTGTTTGAAACGCAACTTATTTTTATTCACCCCATAGAAGGTCAAATATCTCTTTATACTGGTGAATGATTTCTTTATCCCTAGTTAAAAATATAACTTCGAAATTTTTTCTAAAAGCAGACTCCGTAAGATTTGCCGAACCTGTTAAAAGTATACTACCATCAACGATAACGAATTTATGATGGAGAGTCACATCTTTGAAAACTTTAACCTCAAATTGCTCCAGAGGGTATTTTCCTATATACCTTTCTGACCAATCGTCCATGGCTATTCTAACTCTCACACCCTTAGATGTCAGGTACTTTAACGCTCCCAACACGTTCATATCTGTAAATGCATATATAGCTATGTCAACTTCACTTTTCGTTTTTTCAAGGGTTTTGTAAATAACATCCTCAAGGTCCATAAAAGGTGATAGATAAAAAGTTCCGATTTTCGTTTTATACATAGCTTTTGGCGTGTTTCCAGTCCAAAGCTTGTTGAATATGTCTTCAAAAACTTCTATAACTTCTCTGTCGTAAAATACTATTCCATCATTTAAATCTTCGTACAAGGATGACCTAGTGAAATTCATCGAGCCAAATATAACAACACTATCTGTTATCAGGAATTTAGCATGGTGAAGATAGCGGTTCCTATCTAATTTAAGATTCGTTATGGAGGAGTTGTACTCGAGTATTGCCGCATGATCTATCGAATTCAATAAATTTATAATCCCCTGATCATCAACCGAAAGCGCTGACAAAGATGCTTGAGTGGCAGAGTATAAAACTCCCTTTATCACATTCGCTAGATTTCCAAACTCAGTTGATATGACAGTAGCTCCGTACAAAAAAACGATTGAGGCCAATAAGGCCCCAATCGTTGCTAACCTTCTGAAACTACCTCTCATCTCAGTAGGTTTAGAACATTGGCTGAGTTAACCCGCGATTGCGCCATTACACTCATCGTAACGTTACTAAGGAGCCTTAACCTTACCTGTTCCATTATTCCCTTTGCCATATCCATATCTTCTATGGTACTTAAAGCACTTGTGGTGTTGACCATAGCGTTTCCTACATTTCTCATAGCATGCTCCAGCCTGTTGATGTAAGCTCCGATATTTGATCTTACCTCAGAGGTTTGATTTATCATCTGGTCTAAAGCCTCTATCGCCTGCTGAGCACCTTGCTGAGTGGATATGTTGATTTCATTCAGGTTGACTGTATTTCCATTAACCGTTGCTTGTAGGTTTTCTGGATTCATATTGGGAATGTTGACTTCCATGTTCTGACTTTCATTGGCACCGGTTTGAATGGTTCCATTGTAACCCTGGAGCACGTTTATGGTGTTGTATTGGGTGCTCCTTGCTGTCTGACCTATCTGTTGTCTGAGCTGATTGAATTCCTCCTGAAGTGCTGCTCTTTCAGAATCTGTCAAGGTACCGTTGGCAGCCTGAACAGCAAGTTCCCTCATTCTCTGCAAGTTATCTTGGATGGATGCAACTCCACCCTCTGCCGTGTTGAGAAGGTTCTGCCCGTAAGCAATGCTATCCAAAGCCTTATTGAAGCCCTCAACCTGTGCTCTGAGCTTGTTGGCTATAGCTATACCCGCAGCATCGTAGCTTGCCGATGGAATTCTCTTCCCTGTTGCAAGCTGAGTGGTTACCTTTTGGAGTGATCGATTCACATTGTAAAGTCTTGAAAGGGCCCAAAGTCCGCTAGCGTTGTTTATCCTCATTCTTTCACCCCCTTCCATGGGTATTCTACCACTATTTTAGACTACTTTTTAAACAAAAAGTTTAATTTATAGCCTTAGATTCAAAATTCATAGCCTATTTCTTTTTCTTAAGAACTCAATAAACACCTTAAACGGAACTATAAGCTTTTCTTCGTCTACGTCAAAGTGAGGACTATGATTTGGATGAACGATGCCTTTTTCAAAATTGACCGTATTGACGAAGAAGAACACACCTGGAACTTTTTTCAGGTAATATGCAAAGTCTTCTCCTCCCATTCTTGGTTCTGGAGCTTCAAAGAATGGGATCTTAAGAGACTCAACAACTTCTTTTAACTCATCAACAACTTCCGGTGTATTTACCAAGATGTCATAACCCGGTTTGTACTCAAAGTCAACTTT
>JAMOOR010000329.1 GCA_027065235.1 Thermotogaceae bacterium
TATCGTATGTATTTGTTATAAACTCTTTACTGGTTAAAATTTTCTTAAAGAAAGGTATACTTGTCTTTATTCCGTCTATTACAAATTCATCTAAGCATCTAAGCATTCTAATGCGAGCTTCTTCTCTATCTTTGCCTCTAACTATCAATTTTGCTATCAGGGAATCGTAAGTCGGACTTACCGTCATACCGCCATATATAGCGCTATCAACCCTAACACCAGCTCCACCCGGCATAAACAGCTTATTTATCCTTCCAGGTGATGGATAAAACCTTTCAGGGTCTTCTGCATTTACTCTGCACTCCATAGTATGGAATTTTAACGTTATATCTTCCTGCTTTAGACTCAAAGGTTCGTTAGATGCAATAGCAATCTGCTCTTTAATCAAATCGACACCATAAGCCATTTCGCTTACGGGATGTTCAACCTGAATTCTTGTGTTTATCTCTATAAAATAAAAGTCTTCACCATCAAATAAAAATTCAAGCGTTCCGGCATTCCTATATCCCAAAGCCTTGGCTGCCAAAACAGCTGTTTCGTGAAGTTTTTTTCTCTTTTCTTCTGATAAAACGCCCGATGGTGTTTCTTCAAGCAGTTTCTGATGCCTTCTTTGAAGCGTGCAATCCCTTTCGCCAATATGGACAACATTACCGTAATTATCGCCTAAAACCTGAACCTCTATATGCCTTGGGTGTTCTATAAACTTTTCGAGATATATATCGTCCTTACCGAACGAAACCTTGGCTTCCATCTTTGCGGCGTTAAACTCTCTAACAAGTTCGTCGTCGTTTCTTACTATTCTCATACCCTTTCCGCCGCCGCCCCATGAAGCCTTTAACAAAACTGGGTATCCTATCTCTTTAGCCGTTTTTTTAAGCATATCAACATCTTCTATGGAACCATCACTGCCTGGAACAGTAGGTATATCAAACTGCTTTAGTATCGCCTTGACCTTTGCCTTATCGGCAAGATTTTCCATGGTTTTGGCATCAGGACCAATAAATGTAACGCCCAAATCTTCGCAGATATTTACAAAGGTAGGGTTCTCGGATAAAAATCCGTATCCAGGGTGAACGGCGTCGCAACCAGAATTTACTATAGCCTGAGCAACATTGAACAAATTGAGATAACTATCTTTAGCCAAAGGCGGACCTACACAAATCGCTTCATCGGCAAGCTCTACCGGCATAGAATTTTTATCTTCGGTCGAATATATGGCAA
>JAMOOR010000330.1 GCA_027065235.1 Thermotogaceae bacterium
AGAAAAAGGAACAAGAAAAAGAAGGATTCGCAATCCTGCTTCAACAGAGTGAGGTAGAAGGGACAGGAGATGACCGAAAGGTCCTGAACACAACTAAAATCAATGTCCCTATATCAAAAGATGAAATCCTCTTCCTTGCGGACCTACTCCAGCATCTTGCTATGGAGCAAAGCTGGTTTACGTCCGTTAGGGAAGAGGTAGAAGAACAAGAGGTAGAAACTGAAACCCCATCTTCCTCCCCAGACGGTTCGGTAGAAGAGGTGGACGACCTGGAAGAAGTAGATGAAGTAGAGGACATAGACTTCTAAGTCGTTTCCGGGTCGTCTGCAAGGGGAGCTTGTCTCCCCCAACTACCGAACCAGACAGAGGAGGAGAAGATGGGAACGTTATTAATACTTTTGCTTCTAATTTTAGGAGCGAGAGTAAACTGAAGAATAAACTAACTTTAGGGAGGGATAAGATGAAAAGCTTAGACGAGAGATTGAAAATTGCAGAAGAGAACGGAATAAGAATTAAAGCTGTTGTAGGAGGAGATTATTTTAAAGAGCTTCTTCTGGAAAAGTTTGAAAGTGAAAGTGTTGTATATGTACCTAACTTCGGTTTTCTCAGTAAAGACCAAGAGGGAGTTTACTCAGTAATTGTGGACCCAGAGCTTGAAAAACAGATACTTAAAGAGTACTTGATAAAGAAGTATAATGGAAGGAAGGGAGTTTTTGCTGCTTTAGAAATGGTTGTAAAACTTCCACTGATGCTCACAAAGATTGTGATGGAGCAGCAGGAAAAAATAGAAGATGAAGAGGTTCTGAAGGTATACCAAGCAATTAAGTAGAACTATGAGGGGGAGTTTCTCCCCTCATCCTATATTAACTCAAACTTTACCAAAAAATATGAAACTTATAGCGGGGGTTTAAACCCCCGCTTTTAGTTTTTATCAAACCAACTTATGGGAGGTAGAAGAATGAAACTTAGTGAAAGAATTGAAAAACTAATTGAAGAAAGAGCAAAAAAAGTAGCTAAGAGATGTAACTATTCTGAAACTTGCTGGGAATGGTTGACGGAGGACAAACTTAATCAGTATTACAACTACATTCGTTGCAATGATGTAATAGCACCAGTTATTCTTGAGCTGATAGAAGAAGAAATTCTACATCCAACCTGTTACACGTATACTGATGACGAAAGTGTTCAATTCTTCTTCCTTGCAACTTATGCAACTGTTTTAAGCAATAAGGGAAACAGAAGATTAGAAGTTGTTTTGTTCAGGGACAGAATTCCAATAAAGAAAATCTTTGCAAGTAGAGAAGACATTATAAAGTTTGTAGAAGACACAGTAAAGGAAATTTTGGAAACTTGGAAGGACTTTAAAAGCGTGTAGACTGGGAGCGGGACTTCCATGCTCTCTAAACTAATCCTTTACGCTTTCCTAAATCCTGAAACCAACTTGTGGGAGGTGAAAGATGCTATCTGAAACCCTTATTGAATCTATTCTTGCTTCCCTCGGACGGGAAGCAGGAAGGAAAACCAACTCCAATGTCTCCGTCCTTGTAGAAGTGGACGGAGACGAATTTAGGTGTCTCTACCTTATTAATCGTAGAGACACCTATGCAGTAGTAAAAAGCTGGGGAAAAGTGGACTTGTTCAAAAGTCCGCAACTTCTCCAGCAATACAAAGAAGAGCTGTTCCAGCAAGTAGAAAAAAAGCTGGAACAGAAAGAGACGGTAGCTGGATTTGCTACTGTAGTGGAACTGTGTTTAAACTAAACCAACTGGAGGAGGTAGAAGATGGTAGAAACAAGAAAATTGGAAGAGATAACAGAAAGGAAAGTAAGAGAAAAAGCTAAAGAATTATTTGAACTTGAGGGAGAGATTGAAGAGTTAGTAGAGGGAATTCTCTCTCCCGATAGAGAAGGTTATAGTTGTACTTGGAGTGAGCTTGTCGAAGAGGTTATAAAAGAAGTCGTAGGGGAAGAAGAACTTACGTTCTTCCCACTCGCAGAGTGTTGGGATTTACTTGTAGTATTAGAAGGAAGAATTGTTTTAGGGATAGCTATTTCTCCAAAAGCTCCCCTCGGATGGTCGGAGCTTATTGAATCTCTTGAAGAAATAGAAAAACAGGTTAGGAAGCTTCTGGAAATAGAATTTTTGAGAAGAAAAGTAAGGAAGGAACATATCTAACTTGGTTAGGTAACCGTAAGAAGCGGGAACGAAAGCTCCCGCTTCTTGTTATGTTTAAACTAACTAACTGGAGGGAAAAGATGAAAAGTGTAGAATGGATTATGAAAAGTATTGAAGAGAGAGCTTTAGAGGAAAGTGGTTGGGAGTCTCCCGAAGATGCTTGGGAGTGGTTGTGTGAGATGGAACGCGACATAACATTTAACTATCTAAGATGCGAAATTATAGCTGATAGTATCAAGGAAGCTTTAAAGGACACAGTTACGGATGTTATGGTTCACATTGATGAAGAAGGAGAATACGCTTGGTTTTACTTCTTCGGAAAACTTAACGACCTTGAGGTCGTTTTGTTCCGTGGATTAATTGACATTAATAGTAGTCTTTTTAACTCTCCCAAGAGTGTAAGAAGGTTTGTAGAAAGAGTAGTAGAAGTAATTAAACAGACTGAACTTGCAGTAAGCTTGCTTTAACCAACCGGTGGGAACTAAGGGATTCTCCCTTAGTTCCCGCTTTCGCTGTTATCGTTCAATTATTTTAAGTCTTCTTGCATATTCAATCCAGAAGTTATCTCCGTATTTCAATCCTTCAGTCAGACTAATGAAGAATCTGACTACATCTTCTCTCTTGACTTCAACCTTCTCCCACTCTGGAGAGTTCAGCTCAAACCATTCGCAAGTCTTAACTCCTTCTGGTATCCAGCTGGTTCCCAAACAGATAGGATAGAAGTGAGGGTAAATCTGTTCCCCCCAGAAGGAGGAACAAGCTTTGACAATCTCTTCTGCTACTTCTTTGTGTTCTCCTTTGTAAGCTCTCCTCATTAGTTTCATAAAGAGTCTTATACCTGCTTCGGGAATGCTGTATCTTCCTTTCACTCCTAACCAGAAAAGGATTTCCCCTCCTCCGTAGGTGGAACTCCAGAAGCTGTCCACTTCTCCGAAGTGAACGTGTCCTACCTCGTGAACGAGAACAAACTTATCCGGAACTTCTTGTCTGAAAGCTACTTCTTTCGTTTCTATGAAAGCTACTCCTACCGTCTTTGAAGCCGGCGGGAGTTTGCGAATCTGTCTTTCCCACTCCTCCTTCGTAATCAGACCGCTGTCAAGAAGTGTATTCCAGAACATTACCTCATCTATCACTTCCGGATTTCTGTCTGTTACTGCAAACTCCTCTTTCCAGTCTATGACTTCCGTTTCGGAAGCAGTCTTCAGAAAGTCGGGGTAACGCTTCTGCAACTTCTCCGTCAGCTTCGGGTAGTAAGCGGTAAAGATGTCAATCGCTTTCAAAGTGTCCCCCTAACAGTTGAGTTCGCAAAAGTATACCGCAACCTGCAAATCTCAAGTGAGCAAAACGACCTCTCCTGTGTCCCATTTTCTCAAAATACGCTGTAAAAAAGTGGGACACTATGAAGAATAAGTAACACAATACTTTTAATATTAGTGTCCCAAGTGTCCCACTTTTATATTTTTATAGTGGGACACTATATAGCTTTTGCTACACAACACTTTCCGATTAGTGTCCCACTTTCTTACAGATTCTCCCCAAAAATTTTTTCTTTATTTTTTTCGCATTCCTACCTGAGATAGTGTTAGATATTTCTAATATTGAGACATTATGTAATTAGAGAGACGCTCAGGTAGTCGTGAGAATTTTTCAAAAAATTTTTCTCTATATATACCTGCTTGTTTCTGTAAAAAAGTGGGACAGTAAAGAGATAAGCGTTGGGAGACAATAGTTATCTTCCGTCCCACTTGATTTTTTAAAAGTGGGACACGTGGGACACTGCTTTTTTCAGTCTTCTCAAGCTGTTGTAAATCAAGGAGTTATGGAAGTAGTTTAGTGTCCCACTTTTTACATATTGCAGGACAATAGCTTTAGAAAATAGAGTTTTGTAAGTTGTTGGTTTTCAAGGGATTGCTACTGTCCCACTTTTTGGGACACTTTTTGGGACAGTAGTGGGACAGTAGCAGGGGTAGGAGGGAAGTTAGAGTTCAATTTCGTCTATTTCTTCCTCTATCCTTGTGCTGATGTTGAGAGGGTAGAGGTAGAATCTCTTACCGAAGCACAGGACTGTAAGCTTTTCCCTATCTCCTAAAAGCTCAGCTTGTTTAAGTTTCTGAGTAAGGAGTCTCCTTCCCATTCCGAACTTCTTAGCAAGCTCAGACAGACCGGTAGAGGTAATATAGAGGGAAGAGGAGATAATCTCTGAATTCTCCCTCTCCACTCTGCTGTAGAGGAGAAAGTCTCTTTTGCTCTCCCTCAAAGTAAGAACAGGTTTCCCGTCCTCTTCCTGTTCTACTAAAAGACCTGTAGGAGCTACTTCCTCTATGAACTCTTCCAACCTCTCTTTAAAGCTCTCCTCATCTCCCAGTATATACTCCCTGTATAGCTTTTCGTTAAAGCTACCGATTTCTTCTAAAGCGTCCCAGAGAACAGATGTATCTATCCCGTAGAGTTTACCTACTTCTTCCATAACAACGCTTGCTAAAGCTAAAAAGCGTCTTACTTTAGCGTCAAGCTTGTAGCTTTCTGAAAAGTCTGCGTCCCTTTCCCTGAAACTCCTCTCTATCTCATCCCTGTTCTCCTCAAAGTATCTAATCCAGTCTGCAAGCAGATTTCCGTAATTCTCAGAGAAAACTGTTAGGAGCTTTCCTAACCTCTCTCCACCAAAAGTCTCTTTCTTTGCGTTGACTACTAAAACTCTCCTGAAGATTCCCTCAAAGTATGCGTCTCCTGAGTAGGAGAGTATTTCGTCTATTCCCATCTCACTTGAAGTTAGTATCAGTCCTCTGTAAGTAGCAGTAGAACGCAGAGTTAGGTCTATCTTCATTCTTGTTCTTCCCATTCCTTCTACAAACTTGTAAACAAAGTCTGTAAACTTTTCTGCTCTCCTCTGCGGGTTTTTGTCAAGTTGCTTAACTTCCTCTAAGTGGATAGGAAAGTCCTTTAAAGAGGATAAAAATCCTTCAAATCCCCCTTCGCTGAAGTTAAAGGACTTTTTCAAAGAGGGAGAACCGAAAAAGCTAACTGCTCCCTTAACTGCTGTTGTTTTTCCTGTTCCGGTCTCTCCCTGAACAAAAACTACCAAGTTGCAGTCATCTCCAAGTATCGGATAGAGAACGCTTGACGTTATGCCGAATATCCACAAAACAGCAGAGTGAGGAAAGTTTAAAATCCACTCCTTTACAGCATCAAGCTCAACCTCTCTCTTTCCTCTCTTCCCTAACTTCTCCTCTATCTCACTCCCTACCTGCAGAGCTACGTCTGCTGTAAGAGGATGGATGTAGGTAAGCTTATCCCCTACCTTGTTCCACCCCGTCCTGCTTGAGTAGTAGCTCCTCTTTATCCTGCTCTTGTTCTTCCTTATGAATTTTGTAAAGTAGTTCTGAATCTTCCTGCTTTCGCTTTCTGATACCACAACTTTCCTCTTGTGCAGGTAGCTTGTAAAGAGCTTTGCAGAAGACGCTACAGAGCTTGATACTTTTATCTCCCTTTCTCCCATAAAGTTTAAGGTAGCTAAGTATCCTCCGTCTATTTCGTCTATGTTCTCTGCTATTTCGGAGACTACAAAAGCTTCGCAGACGTCCTCACTACCGTAGTAGAGGAGTCCGTCTTTTATGCTGAATCCCTCCGGTAGCTCAGGGATAAAGTCAATCCCGAAGAGCTTTTTATAGACGTTTAAAAGTTCCCTTTCTGCTTCTCGCTTCAGCTTCTCCTCAAGCTTCTTCCTCTTCTGCTCTACAAGACCGAAAAACTTTCTCTTTATCTCTCTCTTCCCGACTTTGTAGTGTTTCTTTACTTCCTCTGCTACTGCCGGGGGAAGCTCCCGTAAGTAGTCTGCTAACCGGTAAAGGAGTCTGTCTAAGGAGAGGGTTTCCCGATACTTCTCAATCGGAGAGACCGCAGTCTCCATCAAGTTTTCTAAGATTTTTTCCGGAGACTCTCCCTCTCTTTCTTTTGCTGTTAAGTAGTCGTCTATTCCCTTTTCCTCTTCCGGGTTCCAGTTAAGACTCTTAACTGATACTACTCCTTCAGAGAGCAGGTAAGAGTAAAGACTTATTTCCGCTTCTGCTACGTTCGGATTAAACTTACCGTCTGCATCAAAGCAGATAAAAACTTTCCTGTTTTGAAAAGTTGCTCCTACTTCTTTGAAGACTTCTCCGTTCCAGTTCCAGACTCCACCGAGTCCCAAAACTGCAAACTTCTGGTAGTCCGTAGAGAGCTTGTCTAACTCTTGCTGGAGTTTAGCTGTTTTCTTTTCTCCTTCTGTTATAAAGTAAACAGACTTTGGAGACGATAAAGAAACTTCTGGTAAGAAGTAAACGTGAACAGTTTTTTCAACGTGAGCAGAAGATGGTTGCAAATACTTCGGTAAGTTTTCTTTATTCTGCTGATAGTAAGCGCTGCTTTCGTTCCATTTCACGACTTTGACTCTACCGAAAGCAGGTGTAACGTGGTGGTAAGGAATAACGTATCCGTCTTCTGCTATCCTGCTACCCGTTGCTTTTTCTACAAGCGACCTGTGGACATAGTGCTTGAAGTTTTCCTCTGTTAACGGAAGCAGATGCATTCTGCAAACTGTTTCTAAACTGAGTCCACTTTTTTCAAGGTCTCTAATAGCTTCTTCAGAAAATCCTTGACTCAGAAGCTCTTTGAGACTATAATTGCTCATAGAAACCTCCCCAGCGGTCAGAAACCCTGCTTTTTAAAGCAGGGAGGAGACCGTACTTGAAATTTTGCAAGTATTGATGTAGTATATGAATATGAAACTGCAACGGACTATTGAACTTGTTCTTAAACCTACCGAAGAACAGAAACAGATACTCCTTGAAACCTTTGAGCAGTATAAGTTTGCTTACAACTACACCTGCAAAATCGGCTGGGAAGCTGAAATTTGGAACGGAGTTGAACTTCACAAGCTTACTTACTGCACCGTTAGAAACAAAACCTCTCTTCCTTCCCAGCTCGTAATCTCTGCAAGAGTGGTAGTTACTGAAAGTCTCAAGTCTGCAATTAAGAGAAAAAAGAAAGGTCTCAAAAGCAGATGTCCAGAGAGCAATAATCCTGCTATTCGCTACGATAAGCGTTCTTATACCGTTTGGCTCAATAGAGGAGAAGTCTCCCTTGCCACCGTTAGCGGGAGACAGAAGTTTAAGATAAAAGTTCCTGAGTATTTCAAGCAATATTTGGACTGGAAGATTACCTCTGCTAACCTCAAATACGATAAAAGACTCAAAAAGTTTTTCCTCAACATAACCGTTGAAAAAGACTTTCCAGATGTAGAACCCATTGACTTTTACGTCGGAGTAGATTTGGGACTCCGAAAACTTGCAGTAGTTTCTACTCCCGACGGGAAAATTAATAAGTTCTTTGACGGTGGACACATTAGAGCAGTATCTGAAAGGTATTATGCACTTCGCAAGAGGTTGCAGTCCAAAGACACTCCTTCTGCGAAGAGACATCTCAAAAAACTCTCTCAGAAGGAGAAACGGTTTAGGACTGCTATTAACCACAAGATAGCTAAGGAGATAGTTAACCTTGTTCCTGCTGGTGGAGTAATTGTCCTTGAAAAACTTAAAGGAATCAGGAAGAGGGTTAAAGCTAATAAGCAGAATAGACGCTGGATACACAGCTGGAACTTTGCACAGCTCCAGCAGTTTATAGAGTATAAAGCACAAAGCAAGGGAATTAGGGTTGTCTATGTAGATGCACGCTACACCTCTCAAAAGTGTAGTAGGTGCGGACACATTTCCCGTTCTAACCGAATTGACCAGTCTCACTTCGTTTGTAAGCATTGTGGTTACTCCCTCAACGCTGACCTTAACGCCAGCAGGAACATAGTTAAGAACTATCTGGCTTCTCTCGCTAAGGGAGAAGCCGGGGCTGGGAGCGGTATATCCCTCCCAGTGGGGCGTCGTCAACCGTCCCAATGTAGCGGTGCTACCTGTTAGCATCAGCTACAAGCCTCCGACTTTAGTCGGGGGTAGTTGACAGAAACCTCCGATTCGCTGCTGTTGTTCCTCAAAGAGGGGATTTCCCCTCTCTTACTTCTTTTCTTTCCACTTTTCCACTTCTTCAGAGAAGACTTTCACGAACTTTTCTTTGTCTGTTACTTTCCAGAACTTGTAAACCAGCTTGTTTTCTACTTTTAAAACTCCTCTTTCTACGAGGACGGGAAAGAGTCTCTTTATCCACTTTTTAACGGTTAACGGGTGGACTCCGTAACGCTTCGGAAGTTCCTTAGTCAAAAACTTGTCAAATCTTACCGTTCCGTTCATGGGGACCTCCTAAATTTCGTTTGTATTATAACAATATAGCATCAAAATTATTACTTGACTACTAACGATAAAGATAATAGCTTTATAACAAACGGAACAGGAGAATAAAAATGAACTTTGAAAAGCTTGTGAAAGAGGTTAACAGGATAGGAAGAGAACTTCCTGCTGTTCTTCATCAGCTTCCCGTCTTACCAGAAAGGGAGCTGGAATATAGAGAGGGAGCGTATGGGATAACGGAGCTTCTTTCCTGTCCGATAAAAGCTGAAATTAGACGGAAACTCCAGAAAGCCGGAATTGAACTTCCTGTGGAAGCTCAAGAAATAGAAGACGGATTTTTATACGAAAATCTCGTCAAGCTTGCACTTGCTTCACTTTACGGAGAAAAGTTTACTCCCGAAAAGCTTCTTTCCTACGACCTGGAAGTAGACGGAGAAGTTTTCAAGATAGACGGACATTTAGACTGTTTCTTGGAGTTTGACGACAAAGTGGTAGGAATAGAGCTGAAACATACCAACCTCAACTTTGACAACGAACTAACAGATAAACCACCCCAACTAATAATCTTACCACCCAACGACAGAAGCAGGATAAACCTGAACTACCGTTACTTCTTGCAGGTAAAGATACAGAGATACCTGCTTGAGAAACTTTATCCCCATAAGAAAGTAGAAACCTACCTTATGGTCAAAACCCAGCTCAGGACGAAATACAAGCTGGGAAAAACGACGGTAATCCTACCCGTAACCGAATCCGTTACAGAAGAAGAGCTTAAAAACTTATGCAGACTTTTTAGAACCGAAAAGAAACCGAGAGCAAAGTGGGAGTGCAAGCTCTGTTCTTATAGGGAACACGGATACTGTTCCGGACACGAAGAAACAGTAGAAGCAGAAGAGCTGACGGAAGATAGAAGTGAACTTGTTACTTCCCTACTTTCCCGTAGGAAAGAACTTCTTGCAGAACTAAAAATGATTGAAGACCAGCTGAAAAAACTCATTTCTGGAAGCGTTACGTGGAACGGACAGCAGATAGGTTGGGTAGAAAAAGTTTCCTACACCTACGACTTACCAGCTTTATCAAAACTATTAAAAGCAAAAGGACTCAAAGCAGCAGACTACTTCCAAGTAAAGACAGCAAAAATCAAAGAGATTGAAAGACTGTTAGGAAGCGAAATAGAAACTGTTAGGAAAAAAGAAGTAAAGAAAAGATTTGTGCTACCGCGGTAGGAGGTAAGAAGTGAAAGTTGACCGTTACGATACTCTCATTCTCTACAAACGTTGTCCTTACTGCTGTGGAACAGGAAGACATTTGGAAGGAAAAAGGTTTGATGAAAACGGTAACCTTGAATACTACGAAGATGACTTGGGGGAATGTCCTCACTGTAACGGTAGAGGATACCTTTGTGCCGAAAGAGTAACCGTAGAGGAACTCTTTGAATTTTTCAGAAAAGAACTGAAGAAAATTTTGGAGGAGTGAGATGTCTCCGTTAACATTTGCTCTGCTTTCTGCTTTCATTTGGGGAATTTTTCTTATAGCACTTTTGTTTTTGTCTGACATTAGAAGCTGGAAAGATATAGAAGAACTAATAAAGGAACTTCGGGGAGTTGATATTATCTGGAACGGGAAGTATGTGGTCAAAAGTGGGAAAACATTTGATAAGAAATCATTTATCAATCTTCTGGATACTTACGGAGACAAAGAAGTTATAAGTTGGGTTAAGGGAGAAAAAAATCCTCCACCAGAAGTAAAAGTAATTTTCAGTTATAAGAATTTTCTTTACTATTTTCTTCTTATTATTGCTGGAGTAATAGGTCTTTACCTACTGGGAGCTTTGCTTTCTCCAATCGGGAGAGCAGTTGTTCTCATTTTAGAAGTAGTTGCTTGTCCTATTCTCATAAAGAATTTGAAAGAAGAATAAATCAAGGGGGGAGTTATGTTTGCAGACTACCTATTTCCCAGAAATCCCGAAACGGTTAGGGAACACATAAGAGACACTAAAAAGCTGATAAAACTTGCTTTGACTTTAACCAAAAAATATCCTACTGATAAGGTTGTAGCTTTAACTCTTGAACAGTGTCTCTTCATTCTCAGGAATCTTGCTGAGGAATATAAACTTTCTCTTGCGTTTGAGAAAGCTGTAAGAGAAGAGGGAAGAATCACCTACCACTTTACAGACCCTCTTCCCTTGAAAGAGTTAGCCAGCATTCTTGAGGAACTTGACAAACTCTTTCCTTATAAAAAGTCCCTTGACTGCTATACCGCTGGAGCTGTTATCCATACAGGAGAACAGGTAATTGCATCTGTAACCTGCATAGCAAACGAAAAACAGTTTTGCAGACTGCAAGTAGAAGCAGATGGAAAATCTTTAACGGTAGTCCCGCAGTTAGGAGACTGCACGGTAAACTGCATCTCAAATGTCCTGCTGGAGATAGTATCAGAAATAGGAATGAGAGACAAAGTAGAAAAGATAACCGTCAACGGAGAAATCGTTTGGAAGAGGTAAGCTATGGAAAAGGGGAAATCTCCTTGTGGAATACTTATTCCCAGCAAAATCAACCACTTTCCTGCTGGAATAGTAGGGAACAGGGAATATCTGCTCGCTCTCAAAGAAGTTATTGAAGAAGCATTAAATGAGGGAATAGGTTGTGCAGACGTCTTTGCTCCCGACGGAGAGGGACACTATTTGTTTGTAAAGCTGGAAGAGGACAGAGATAAGATTCCCGTTCTCTATGCAGACTTCTGGGGAACGAAAGAGATAGACGGAGACACTTATGCATCAACTGGATATGCTTTCTATCCAGAAGAGTGGTCAAAAGCAGTCAACCTGCTTGACGATTTAGAAAAATTCTATTTTGCGTGGAAAAGGATTTATGAGAACTTAAACGAATTCCTCTTTTACATCTTCTTTGAAAAGTGCTTTAAAGAATTTGAAAAGAAAAATAAATCTCCTGTGGTCTGCGTCCGTCTTTACCATCGCTTTTTAAAACTTGCTAACAGACTTCTTTACGACGAAGAAGGACACAGGAAATATCCTACTTTAGCAGAATGGAGACGCTTTTTTGATAAGCTCTGGAGAGTAAAAGTCCCTGATTACTGTCTCCGAACGATTATCTTCGGCGGCAGAAAGGAAGTAAGAATCTGTGCAGACTTATCTATAAAACTTGCTAAAAACGGACTTCCTAACGGAGCTTTAGAGGGAGTAGGACTTATCAGCAAGAAGGACTATCCTAATCTTCCCGACGGTGAATACTTCCTCTTCCTAAAGAAAGCGTCTTTTGCTGGAAAAGTTAACTTTGATGGAGTGATAGAGGACGGGAAAAGAGTTTTTATACCTGTCAACAGTGAAGAATACTGCGTAAAAGTTAGGGTAGAGAAATTTAGGGAAGAAAATGGAGAATTTTCAGTCGGTTTTATAGCAGATAGGGAGAGGAAAGAATACTGCATCTTCCCTCTATCTTCCCACAACTTAGCTGGACACCTACGGGAAGTAACCAACCTGCTTGCTGGAAGAAGGGGAACTCTCTACTTCCTACCGTCTCTGCAAAGAGAGAAGTTTATAAAAGTCAGCTTTGAGCATTGCAATGACATTCCTAAAAAGCTGATTAACGGAGACGAAGTAAACTTTTCCGAACTTCCCGAAAGAATACGCAGAAATGTGTCTTTCCTCTTAAGAGGAGAGAAAGAGAGGTTGTTCAGCGAACTTCTACCGTCTGAAAGGGAGAGAGTTAAAAGACTGATAAAGGAGGCAAAAGATGAATAAAGAAAACCTTAAGGAGTTCTTCTCCTTCCTTCACGAACATTTGAAAATTGATGTTGATGCCGTCAAAATCCTCATAGGAGAAGATGGAACTGTCTATATCCCGAAAGAAGAAACAAAACTTCCCCCAGAAGTTGCCGTATGGTGTGAAGTAAAGAGTGTTTTGGTAGAGGAGGAAAGTGAGGAAGAGCTGAACTTCATTCCCCACCTTGCACTCTCTCCCAAAAGAGGAACGCTGATTGAAAAAAGATGGAAAGAGTTGTGGAATTCTTTAAAAGGAGGTGAAAGATGAAACAGTATGACTTGCCGATTGACCCGAAAGCAGATTCAAACTTTGCCGTTAAAGTTGTTGCAGTTGCATTTAACAACGCACAGATACCCGAAAAAGCAATGGAAGAACTCACTTTTGTAGCAGAAAAGAACGGAAAGAAGTTAGCACTCACTCCCGACAGGCACTTTGTAATCGTAGAGGGAAACAGGTGTTTGGGGGCTGTGTCTGGAGAAGAAGTTTTCAGAATGGTTATGGAGCTCTTTAAAAGGAGGTAGGCTGTGAGCATCATCGTTAAGCTAACCGACGACAGAGGTCTTATCCTTGAAAGGAAAAACTTTGTTCTGGTTCACTCTCCAAAAGACGACAAAGGAAACTCCCGCATAGTTCCGATAAAGTTAAGAGAAGGGATTTCTATTCCAGAGGAAACATCTACTCCACAGGAAGTTTGGGTTTGTTACGAAGGAGATTGCGATATTATCCGTCCTAAAGAGGGAGAATCTTTATCTGACTACACCGAAAAAGCTTTTGATTCCGCTAAAGAAGCGGTGGAAAGTTTGACGGATAGTAGTTGCTGGAGAATCTACCACATCTACCATCCCCTATACGAGACAGAGAAAGAGGTAGTCTGGTTAGGTGCAAGGTATGAAGCGAAGGAAACAAAGATTCAGCCACAAGGGAGGTAAGCGATGGGTAACAACCCACCGAAAGGAAGAAAGTTTCTGGAAACAATCTCTTCTGCACATATTGTTTTCGGAAAGCAGAGAGAAGGAATGTCATTCTTTTTTTCTCCTCTTGTAGCTTTTAAGTTTCCCAAACTGAAAGGAAAAGGAAAAGAAAGAGAAGAAGCTTTCAAAGAAGCTTTGAAAGTGATTGTAGGAGATAGCGATGCCCACCAAAATTGACTGGTGCGATACAGTTTGGAATCCCGTCTGGGGATGTCTCCATAACTGTCCATTCTGCTATGCAAGAAGATTTGCAGGTAGGTTTTACAGAACGGTTGCAAGAAAAAACAATCTTTCTCTGGAAGAGACTGAAAAACTCCGTCTCTTCCAACCTGTCTTCCTTCCTGCAAACTACAGCAGGAAGTTTGGAAAGCGAGAGAAGATAATTTTTGTCAATTCAATGTCCGACCCTACTTTTTGGAAACAGGAGTGGATAGAGAAAGTCTTTGAGAGAATAGTGAGGGAAAAGGACAGGTTTTTTCTCTTTCTAACAAAATCTCCCTCTGCTTACAGGAAGTTTCCTGCTCCTCTTCCATCTAATGTGTGGTTGGGAGTAAGTGCTACTGATACTGTCTCCCTTATAGAAAGAGCAAAGGAACTTTTTGGAAGATACGACACACTTCCTACTTGGAATCTCTTTGTTTCTCTTGAACCTATCCACGAAGATATAGTTACTCCTGAAACTGTTCCTTTTCTTGAAAAGTTCGGTTGGGTAATTGTAGGACCCGAAACTGGAAGTTTGAGAAAGAAACTCCGAGAAAGTTATCTTCAGAACCTAAAAAAGTGGGTAAGCAGTTTAAAAGACTTCTGTTCCCGCTCTGGAATTCCACTTTTTACCAAAGAAGCGTGTGTAAGCTACGGAGTAAAACTCCACCAGGAGTTCCCACTGTGGAGGTGAAGATGGGGGAGCTTTTTAACCTTCTTATGCACTACTGGAAGCTTGTTCTTTTTCACCCAAAGTGGAATATTTCTTTCGGAATGCTTCTGGTAACAGTTTCTTTCTATCTCTTTTTCAGGATAGTTAACATCAAGAATACTGCACATTTTGCTTACAGACCGCTGACTGCCGAAGAAGAAAAGCGGGTAAAGAAGCTCAATCTTCTGTTGACGGTTGTAGTTTTCTTCTCGGTAGCTCTTTTCCTCTTTGTCTTTGGGACACCTGTAGTGTATGCGTTGGTTAACAAGAGCAGTAATCAGCTTCCGCAGTTAATTAGGGGGTAGAAATGAAAAAGAGACCGATTGACCCGAAAGCGGATGGTAAGTTTGCAGAAAAGTTTCTTAACTCCGACTACCACTTTGTAGCAGGTTCTTTCAAAAGGAGAGCATCTTTTGCTTGTCATCGTTTCATCCTGGGAGGGACAGGAGCAGGAATGACCTGCTGGTCGTTGTGGGAGGTCACGGCAGTAAAGCTTGCGAAAATTCTTGAAAAGATAGTAATCTACTTAAAAGAAGACAGCGGAGGAGTTCTGTGAGACATACTTCCAACTACTGCATCTTTAACTTAACAGGAAGAGATATCGTTGTTGTTAACGAAAACGGGGCAATTTCGGATATTCCTAACGACGGTAACTTCAGTATTGTCAAAAAGGAAGAGGAAGTTCAAGCCGACTGGATTCCTGCTGTTTCTTTGAAACTAAAACCGCTTGTCAGGGTGACGATTCCAGAACTGAAAATAGACGAAAAGGTTGATTTTCCGGACATTGAAAACTACTTCTACTCTATCTGGAACAAGAAAGCTGTAGTAATAGTTCCACAATGGGAGTTCTGTGTTTTAAGTCGGGGAAGCTCTTGTTTCTAACTCCCTACAAGTTTACAGTGAAAGGAAACAGATTGATAGTCAAAAAGTTTAAGATTGAAGAAATGTTTGTTTTTCCTTGGAGCTTTTGAGTTCAGTTTCTGAGCTTTGCAAATAATCAAAACAAAAGAATACCTCCCTTAGTTGGTTAATATGTGGGGATGCCGACCGGATGAGGGTCTGGAGCAACCCTCTCGGCACACCCACACTTACTCGTTCCACTCCTGCGCAAAGGACTGCTTCCTACTCCGGCTTCGGAAGCAATCCCGGGACTGCGTAAGGTGTCGGTCCCTGGGGAATCCTTTTCCCCGACACCTTCAGTCCAGTCCACGCGCTTCTCCTCGTTCTCATACTGGCGGACCCCAGGACTTGTCCGGGGTGATTTCTCGGTAGGGGGACCGCCCGGACCCGGCAGCACCGCTTCATCACCCGCAGACCAAGCTCCAGCTTGTCGTCTGCTGGGGTGGTGCGGTTCTTACCCCCCTTACTACCCAGCATCCTTTTTCCGTCCCCACCGGTCGCCAGCCGGTCGCGGGACTTCGGTTCGGATGCGACCCTCACAGGGTGGCGCCGCCACGCTTTCACCCTGACCCAGACCCTTTATGTCTGGGATTTTACGGGGAGCTATTGCTGGACGCTACTCAAGCGAACCAGCAACGAGGACAAGGGAGCGGACTCCCTTAATCCTCCCTTGTTCGTCCCTCACTGCTCCGTTAGGAGTAGGACCAGTGTTGGGAACGAGCACCGACTTTGCTCCTCTTGCGAGGAGCTTGTCGGCAGCTCCCTGAGCGACAAGCTGGGAAACAATGATATGTTTCCCAGTGATGTCTACTCCCTCAGGGAGCTGAAGCTCCCCATACTGGGTGCGGACAACTGGGATTTCTCCCAGCTGTCCGCATACTTCCTCCTTCTGCTGGAGTCTTGCAACTCCAGCAGAAGGGATATTCATTTCACCGTTCTCTGTAAGAACGGTAACATTATGTGGTGTCAAGTTAACGAATAAGTTAACGAACTCCATTACTTCCTCCCTTAGTTGGTTTGTCTACTATTATTATAACACTTGGTTACTAAACAGTCAATTATCGGATTAGGTAGTCTGCTATAATAAAACTAAACAAACCAACTTAGGGAGGTGAAGATGCTTACTTTAAAATTCAGAAGAAAAGGACAATGGATAGAATCTATCGTAGATGAGATTGAATTCAGAGATAACGGTCTTGTATACAAGACCGTTGATACGACTTTTAAACTTCCCAGAGTCATTCTGGGAAGCAGCAGAAAAGCAGACAAATTATTGGAGCAGTTTGACTGTTCCGACCACAATCTCCTCATTATCTATTGGGGAGACATAGCTGATTACCACGTTCTCTACGTTACGGAGCAAGGGCTCCGTAGCGTAGGAGTGGAAGTAAGAAGGAAGGTAAGGGTTAGAAAAGTTGTTGATGAAAAAACCCTCACCGTTACCGAAGTAGAGGAAGAACTCCTCTACTTCAACGATGTCCTCGTGGGATATAGGACTCTATCTAAAGTATCCCACGAAGAGCTGGAAGTAGAGGTAATTGCTTCCAGCTTTAAGACAGATATAGACTTAGTATGGTATGCTACTGCTGAAAGGAGGGGGGAAGTCATAGTTAGAAACAAAGACTTCCCCGAGGTTAAAAACAAAGTTAGTGTTTCTATAGGATTAAACGGAAACGCTTATGTATCCTGTTCTGTAGAAGAAGACGTCAAGAAACTACTCCCTGAAAGTTTCATTAGGGAGCAACAGGAACAGCTCCAGAAAGACTTCCAAGAGTGGAAGTCTAAAGTCAGCTCCATTTTCGGAGTTGATGTTTCTGGAGCTAAAACCGTAGAGGGAGTGTATGAGCTGGTTAAAGAAAGATACCCAGCTCTCACTCCAATAGCGTTTGAGAAAGTTCTGGATGGGAAGCTTTCTGTTTCTCAAATCCCGTCCAGAGAAGAAGCGAAAGAAGTTAAAAAGCACATCACTAAGGGGGGATACTGGGAAGATGACGACACTGCAGTCGTTGACCTTTCCGGTGTCCCTGAAGAACTCTTTCCTGCTGCACACTTCGTAGTAGAAAGTGAGTTCCTATTTGTTGAATGGGAAACTCCCACCAGAGCAAGGTGTTACAGCGAATAGGTGGGGGTTCTCCCCTTTCTTACCTAACTTAGGGAGGTGTGTTTCTATCCGAACTCTACCTTTACTCCCTCATCAGTCAGCTTCAAGTAAGCTGAAAACTTCTTACCTTTTTTGCTTACAAGTCCCTTGACGAAAACTTTCTTTCCCTTAAACAGTTTTTCAGCTTGCTTTTCAGTCAAGTATTTTCCGAAAACTCGTTTCCAAACCACTTTTCCGCACTTTTCACACTTCCAACCCTTACTTCCGAGCGGAATCACTTTCCCACCACAGGTGCAGGTGCAAATTCCGTTTTCCTGCTTTTGCTTAACTTCTTTTAAAGCAGAGTCAATGAAGCTTTTAACGGTTTCAAAGTCAGTAGATGGTAACTTCCTACCTACCTGTTTTGAAAGTTTCCGTGCAAATTGAAGCATCTTCTTTGTAGCTTGAGGTTTGGAGTCTATCTTCTTCTGCTTCAGATTCTCTACCTCTTCTCTGACGAAAGAGCAGACGTCGGAATAGAAGTTCCTGTATCCGTTTCTTCCCAAGTTCTGAGTGTAGATAGCATCAAGCTGTTTTTCCCACTCTCCCGTCATTTCGGGAGAGGAAACTTTTGAGTCTCTTAAAGTCTCAATCAGCTTGAAAGCTTTCTCTGTCGGTATCAAAGATTTCTTTGAGACAAAAATGTAGTTTCTTTCTTTGAGCGTTTCTATGATGGAAGCTCTTGTAGCGGGAGTTCCCAGGTTGAGCTTCTTCATCGTATCTATCAAGCTCCCTTCGCTGTATCTGGGTGGAGGTTTAGTTTGTTTCTCTTCCAGAGACAGTTTCCTGATAGATACCATTTCTCCCTCTACAAGTTCCGGTAGGGGAGTAAAGTTACTTGAATAGAGAACTTTCCAACCCGGAGATACCACGTTCTTTCCCTGAGAGATGAAGAGGTAGTCTCCGAGCTTCAGTTCTGCTTTGACTTCATCGTAAACGAAATAGTCAAGAAAAGCTCCCACGAAACGACGCAGAATAAGTGAGTAAATTCTCTTTTCTACTTCTCCTGCTTCTTTAGGAAGTACTCCCAGCGGGATAACAGCGTGGTGGTCTGTAAGTTTAGAGTCGTCAAAGACTCTTTTCCCGACTCTATTGACTGCATCTAAAACAGCAGGAGAAAGAGCGTCAGCAACTTTTCCTGCTATTGACGTAAGCTTGCTGAAAGCTTCTTTGGAAGATAGAAGTTTCTCCAACACCGACTTAACCAAACTTCTGTTAGCAGTTCCCAAGTAGTTTGAATCCGTTCTGGGGTAGCTGATGACTTTGTAGTCTTCGTAAAGCTTTTGTGCTGTTTTCAGAACCCTGTCTGCTGAATATCCCCACAGCTTGTTAGCTTCTTTCTGCAAGCTGGTAAGGGAGTGAAGAAGCGGTGGAGGTTCTTTTTTTCTCTTTCTCTTTACGGAAACTACAACAGCTTCTTTTACGTTCTTGAGAGAGGAAAGTATCTCTTTTGCTTTTTCTTTCTTCAGAAGTTCTCCCTCTTTCAGCTTACCTTTCTCTACAAGGAAGTCGTAAGATAAATAGCTTGGAAATTGACTACCGTCTTTTTCAAGCTGTGCTGAAACTACTGTATAGTCTTCAGGTTTGAAGTTCTTTCTCTCAATCTCCCTGTCAACTATCAGCTTCAGAACCGGAGTTTGGACTCTTCCTACGCTCCATACAGACCTGTCGGACGCTAATAAAGTAACCAATCTGGTAAGGTTGATTCCAACTATCCAGTCAGCGTGCTGTCTCGCAAGTGCTGAGTAGTAGAGACTGTCAAACTGAGAAGCGGGTTTGAGGTTTTGAAGCTCTTTCTTTACAACTGCTGGAGTTAAAGAAAGAGAAGTCCAGAAACGCTTAACCTTGTTCCAGTCGTTAACTCCTGCGTACTGAAGAACGAGTCTTGCGAGGAGTTCTCCTTCTCTGCCGGCATCTCCGAAGTTGTAGATTTCCTCAGCTTCCTTGACCAGCTTCTTAATCGTCTCTAACTGTTTTTTCCTGTTTTTAATCGGACGGTAGCTGAACTTCTGCGGAATTATTGGTAGAGACTCCACTTCCCACTTGTTGGGAGCAATGCTGTCGTCTATTTCAAGCAGGTGTCCGTAACACCAAGTTATACAGTAGTCTCCGACTTTTAGGTATCCGTCTTTCTTTTCTATCTTTCCACCTATTCCCTTAGCTACATCAAAAGCTACTGAGGGTTTTTCGGTAATGATGAGTTTCAATCGTTCCCCTACCAGCAAAACAACAGAAACTTAATCTGCATTCACTACCCACAGAACGATTATGCAGTTTGCAGTAGTTTTCACGATGGGAGTCTTTCCCAACTTGTAGAGCTGTTCAAACAAACTGTTAAGCTGAGCTTCTACTTCTTTTGGAGTCTCTCCTGTAGAACTTGAAATCGGGAAAATCCTGCACCTGAACACAGCTGTTACCTCCTGAACACAACGTCATCTTGTAGAGCTGTGTGTCGGAAATTTCTACTCCTGCAAACAGGTCAAAGAACCGCATTTTAGAAGCTTGCTTTTAGTTGTTCGTTTCTAATCTTGACATACATAAACGCTCCCTTAACTACATTTCCTTTTCCGTCCGTATAGGAACAGCGGTAGACTCTTATGAACTTTGCAGGAACGTAGTCAGGACTTTTGCTTACTTTCAGCTTGGGAACTACAAAGCTTTGCTGTATTTCAGTAAGTGGAGTAACAGTTGGATTAACTGATACTTTATGTTGAGCTGTCGTTCCACAAGAAGCAAGAACTACAGTTCCTAAAAATAGCAAGAACAGTTTTTTATACATACCAGATTCTCCTACCCATTATTTTCTCAAGGAGCTTCCTAACGAAACGTCCCCTAACATTGTCCTTGCTCTTTCGGTTCTTATAAAAAAGCAAAGCAAACAACCACGCTAAAGGAGCAGGTAGAAAGAAGAAGTAGTTAACAAAGAGCAGAGGAAAGAAACCACCAAACACCACGATAGTTACTATTAGTATTTCGTCCTGTTCCAGTCCCCAGATTTCGTACTCTCTATCGATGAGGTGAAAATTTTCTGTTTGTTTAACTTTCAACGGTTAGTCTCCGCTGTCAGGAGTGATTATTTCGTCAGACAAGTTTCCTGCGCTTTCAGCAAACTTCTTGATTACCGGTCTTGCTTTCTCCATAGCAAAGTAGGTTACTCCTGCTGCAGACAAACCGAAGACAAAAGCTATTGCTGCTGCTGCAAAACTTCCCCTTTCTTTAATGAAACCAAACCCGACACCTGCACCCAGCACTAAAAATACAGCTGGAATTGTAAATTCCAGCGCAGTCCAAAAGTTTGCTAAGAAGTAAAAAATCGGTCTAACTGCATCTAAAAAACCACCAGCAAAAGCCGGAACGGGAACTAACAGAAGTCCGAGGAACATTAAAGCAAGGTTTCTGCTTCTCATCTCTTCCTCCTATGCTGTTTCTGTGGTATATTATAACACGAAAGCAACAAAATCAATAACACTAAAGTAACAGGAGAAGCGAATGAAACAAGCAAAAAGAAACAGACTTGCAGTTTGGTTGGATGCAAGCGACGAAACAGTCAGATGGTTGAAGTATGAAGTTCCTCCAAAAGAAAGAGGAAGAGTAATCAGAAAAGCTTTAGAGCTTTACTTAAAGTTTTCTTTTGTAGAAGAAAACAAGATAAGCAATCTTTCTGCTGATAAGGAAAGGAAAGAAAAAATCAGCTACTACAAAGCGTTAGCTAAGAGACTGACGAAAAAAGTGAAGAAACTTGAAGAAAAGATAAAGAAAGAAAAGCAAGCTCTTGTAGTTGACGAAAATGCTGTAATTATCGGAGAAGCTGTTTTGTCTCAAATTCAGCTTGCTTTTCCAGACAGGGACATAAGCGACGACCTCATACAGACAATTCTCGTCCGTGGTATCAGGGACTTAAAGAAGGAAGAAGCAGAAATGGAAAAAAGAGAACTTTTAGGTCTGGAGAAGCTGTGAAACGGGGATTGATAATTCCTCTGCTTGCAGGAGCTGTTTTCTGTTTCCTGCTTCTTTTGATGGTGGGATACAAAGTTATCGTCGTATCTCCCGACGGTAGGAAGTATGTAGTAGGAAGTGGTAATTGGAAAGTAAAAAACTTTTACGAGGAGGTTTTCAATGAAGCACTTGAACAAGCTGATAGCAGGAACGTTACTTCTGTCGTTCGTCGGTGGAACAGCTTACGGATTGACGCAACAGAAAGAAAAACTTCCACCGAACTTACACAAAGTAGAAACTAAAACCGAAACTGTTACCTACTACATTTACAAGGTCAGAAAAGACGGAACGGAAGTGGAATTTCCGATAGTTAAAGTCGGAGATTACTACTACGGATTGAAGATGAAGTTGGTTAACGGACTGTTTAAGAGAGTAGAACCGAAAACAAGATTGGTTCCTGTAGACGCTTCATTCTTGAAAGATGCAGAAAAGAAACTTTCGGGTTATTCATTTACCATAAAAGGAAGCGGTAAAGGTAAGCTTTACGTTGTATTTGATTCGCTGTGTCCTTTCTGTATGAGACTTGTGCAAAGCGGAAAAGTAGACGAAAAATTAAACGAATTCAAGAAGAAGTATGCTGAAGTTGTTTTTCTCCCGCTTGTTGTCCACGGAGATGCTTCTATTCAAGGACTTGCTTGCATCTACGACAAGTCAAAGAAAGAAGGAATAGAAAAAGCAATTAAGGAAGTATTCAGTTGGAAGAAAGGTAAAAGCTGGGAAGAATATGTCAACAAGCTTAATTCCTGCAAAGTATCTCCGAAAACAAAAGAAAAGATAAAGGAAGTTTCAAAACTGCTCGTCAAGAACGGAGTTTATGCAACTCCGACGTTCTTCTACTTCAACGGTAAGAACTACTACAAGAGTGTCGGTATCCCAAACTTTAAGGGAGTAGAGAAGTGAGAATTCTTGAGTTTAAAGATTACTGTTCTGGATTAGTTTTGAGGAACAGGATTTACTTGGGAGTTATGTTCTTGCTTTTTTTAGCTCTGCTTTACACGACTGTTACTCCGAAGATTTATGAAGCGCCGGGAACGAAGTACCTGCTTTTTGCTGTCTACAAGTACAACTATACACCGGAAGATTACAGAAAAACATTTTTGAAGTGGGAACTTCAGTCTCCTCTTCTTGACAAGGAGAAGCTGATAAAACAGGTAGAAGAAAACAGAATCTACTCTTACTTCCGTCCCAAGCGTGTTAGGAAACTAAAGAACGAAAAGGGTGCGTGGTTAGTCTGCGGAAAGAGGGTAGTTTTTACAGACAGTCCGCAGTTTCAGAAATTAAAGCAGGGATACTTCTGTGCGAGAATCAAAAACGTCGGTGGGAAATTTTTCGTAGAGGAGGAAAAGTGGTTAAGCGTTCGCTAATAGTTAGCTTGCTTTTAGTTTCTTCTGCTTCTGCTTCTTCCTGCATTGATTTTTGGGGGACGGGGTGTCCCGTCCAGCAGAAGCAGGTTAAAAAGCAGAAGCAGGAGAAGCAGAAAAAACTGACGAAAGAGCAAGTTCTTTTAAAGCTCTACAATCAGTCTTTAAGCTGGACTCCCGACAACTTGTCTCCGATTGAAAAGTATGTAGCACTACATCCTGAAGATGAAGAAGCTGTAAAGCTTCTGCGAAAGTATTTAGCAGTTAGACAGATAAGAGCTTGCTACTTGGAAAGAGGACTACTCGGGAAAGATTCTTCCTACTGTAGAAAGCTGGAAGAATCTTGGAAAAGCTGGTTACAGGGTTCTTCCACTTCCACTTCCACCTCTACTGTTTCGTTTTCTTCCAGCGGTTCCGATGTTGCTGATAAGCAGATTACGTATCTCTTCTTCTACTCTTTTTCTTGTCCGCGCTGCGAAAAAACGCTTCCTATTGTAGAAAGAGTTCTGGGAAGTAAAGTAAAGCTAATACCAGCAAGCAGTTTCACAGCAAATTACTTCAACGAGTGGAAAGTAACAACCGTTCCTACTCTCATTGCAGTTAGAGGAAAGAAAGCTCTCCGCTTGACGGGAGAGTTTGACGAAAGCAAGCTGAAAGCTTTCTTAAAAATCGCAACAGCTAAACTTCTTCCAAATTAAAAAGACAGCTCTTTTGGTTTCATCACCTTTCAAGGTAAACGGTAAGCTGTTGTCTCCGATGTAGAAGCAACCGGACTTTCTCGGGTAAACATATTGGAGCTTAATTGAGTGAACGTCCAAGTGAAGTATTGGAATAGTTGTTGAAAACAAGTGAAGGAATCTTGCTCCTGCTAAAGCTAAAGAAACGTGAGGATTGTCGTGTCTGACTACTCCTATTCTCGGATAACCGTGTCCCCAGTTTCCTACGCAGATGAAAGAAAAGTCTATTCCTCTTACATTAAGTTTTGCTGCTTTCTGTCTCAAAACTGTAGAAGAAATGTCGCAAGCTCCTTCCGTAACTATACCACCTGCTTCAACAGCAGCGTTGATAACGGGAACAATCGTATAAGCATCGGGAGATAGAACATCAACGTTCCAAATGGGACTTACCAGTTCCGAAAAGAAAACCGGACTTACGGAAGCTATCTCCATAGCTTGGAGATAAGCTTTCTTAACAGTATCAGCGTAGTCTTCGTCATCGTTACCGTTGCTGTTCTTAAGCTTGCTGATTTCTTTTTTCAAGTTATCCGGGACCAGCTTGTTTACTTTGTCTTTAATAGCTTGCGTGTAAGCATTAACTTTCCCCTGCAAAGCTTCTACTGGAGCTAAAGCTTTATCTAAGTAGTTGGTGCAGGAAGTACAGATTGAAAGAGCATCGCTGATTGACAAGTCCAAGCAGGGAACGAAGTGAGACATCATAAGTGCTTGCTTGATAATCGGGTAGAAAACTCTGGGAATCATGTAAACGTGAACTTGATAGTGTGCATAGGACTGATAAAGAGGAGAGGTTTGGTCTGCGGAAGACGAAACGTAAGGTAGGGTCTTACACAAAGTAGATAGGGGAGCTGAAAATTCGTTAAACGGAAAGATTCCTAAACTGAAATCACACGGATTGCTTGTAACTTCCATTATTCCTATCGGTAACCAGTAGGTAGTCTTAATTCCAAACTTAATGTGTCCGTGCTTTATCTTGATGCATCCTTTGGGTTTAATGTGAACATTAAAACAGGAAGAATTTATCCAGCTTAAAAACTCTTCTCCTCCTAAAGCAAAAGCAGACTTCGTTAGAAATAGAAACAGAGAAAGTAACAGAAAAATACGCTTCATCTTTCCACTCTCCTTCATAACAAGTTGTTATAATTTTAACACGAAATTATAACGGAGAGAAAAAGTGAGGAAGCTGATAGTTACTTTGTCTCTTTTCTTCTTGTCTACAACTGCTCTTGCGGATACATACCACGTAAAAAAGAAGTATTACACGAGTAAAGGAATTGAAGTTGAAGATGTAGTCATTCCCAATACTACTGTTTTTGAGTATAAGGGGAAAAGCGGATACGATGTAAAGAATCAAGGTTGTTCTGCTATTGCTTCTCTTTATTCCCAGCTTGCACTGGAAAAGAACCTTGACGCTATTAAAAACGTTTTTGATAACTGGAAAAGCATAGCTTTACCGCTTACCATTTACGCTATTGCTACTCAGTTTCCGATAGTCAAGGAAGCTTTGGTTTCGTCTCAGTTTATGTCCGATTTCTTAGCAAGCTTAGGTGGAACGTCCTGCGAAGAAGCAATGCAGTTTATCAACAGAATGAACGGAATCAGCAAGGAAGCTGTAACAGAGTGCATGAAAAAGTGGTCGGACACCTGCAACAAGAGTTCTGACCCGAACAAGTGTTTCCTTGAACACTGCGGAGTTCACAAGAGCTGGTATGAAATGATTACAGGTAAGACTTTTTCCGACCTGTTAAAAGACAATGAAGCATTGAAGAAGGTTTCTCAGGTTCTTGCTATGGTTAACCCCAAAACTGCAGTTGAGTGTGCAGTAGGAGTTCACGTGTCTACGAGCATGACTAAAGAACAGTTTGAGGAACAGGTAGCAAAGCTTGAAGAAGACGGAATGAACGAAGTTCAAGCTAAGACGCTTTTGTTTTTAATGTCAACAATACCGCAGGTAAAAATTAGCAGCAACGGTATGGGACTTGACATTCCTAAAATAGACGGCAAAGTAGTAACCATTACCAGCGGACTTAAAATGCTTCAGGAAGACCTCTTGAACGACCTTGACAACCTGCTGTCCTACATAGAAACAGCAAAGAACAGAGACGAAATAAAAGAAAAAGTTAAAGAGTTTGCTGCTAAATACGGAATTGAAATAGACTTGGACAACTACTTCGTTTTGATGCAGAAAGTAAAAGAAAAACTTCAAGAAGACTGTCCGACGACGCTTTCCGGAAGCGAAGTAATTCCGGAAAAAGAAGCAAAGAACGCTTGTCTTGTTAGAGTTCAAGCATTTGAACAAGCTAAAGAAAACTTTGTAAAGCTTCTTTCCTATCTGTATGCGGAAAGAATTAAAGATGCTGTTCTTCGCTACATAGACCAGACAAAACTTTACCTGCTTCAGAACAAGGGAAAAGGAGTTGCAGCTTGCGGTAAGCTGTCGGGAACGAAGATTGATTTCTCTCCTGATTCCGTGAAGTTCATGATTTCCCAGCTTGATACGATAAAAGACCAAGTTAAAACGGAAATTGACGACTATTTGAAAGCAAGTGGAATAAACGATGTAAGCGAAGAAGAGCTGTCTATCGTCAGGTTGCTTGCAAAAGCGGTAGACGGGAAAGACCACGCAAAAGGTGAAAGAATTGAATTCAAACTTTAGGAGACGTTATGGTAGCTTTCGGAGTAGGAGAGCTGACGGGGATTTTAGGTGGATTGTCCGTAGGAGCAACGTGGATAACGACGCTGAAAGTCGTTTTCGGTCTCATAACAGCAGCAGTTCTGCTTTACGGAGTCTGGTATTGGAACGACAGGTTTGCAGATAAGAACTTAATAAGGTCATTCGCAGATTTCTTTAAGGTAGCTGTTTGGTTTATCTACACAATGGGAGTAGGATACTTGTTTTTTTCAACGGTAGACTTAAATGTTGACTTTTATCCTGCTTTCATAAACAAGGACATGTTTACGAGAGGAATACAGGTAAGCGTTCCGGGTGGCTCTACTTCTATCATAAACGCAGACAAACCGTACTTATCCTTAACTGCACATAAAGTTCCGAAAGTCTATTCTTTCTTGGAGTTTCCTGATGCTTTAGAGACTATGCTGATAACAAAGCTGACTCTATCTGCGGACAAGACAGGGTGGGATGGGTATTTCGCTAATAACGTGGACCCGACCAGATACTTTGAAAAGTGTGCTTTTAATGCTTTATCTCAGGTAAGTAGTGACGATGCTGTAACGTGGGTGTGCAGTTACGGAACTAAGTTCGGACTGTATGACTTCTTAAGGAACGCGACACCTATCGGGTTAATGAGGATGCTTCTTGAAGGAACAGGAGTTGTAGGAACGTCCGGTATTTGTTCGGGAATCAGAACTGCAAATCCTAACACTGTTAGAGACAAAATCAACAGCAACATAAGCGTTTGCTTGTCTAAAGAGATGGATAAGCTGAACGACTACTTTTATAACAAAATAAATGAGTTAGATAAACTCCATTCAGAGGGAAAAATACCAGACTCAGTTTATGACGAAAAGAGAAGTTCTCTGCTTGCTCTTAAAAGAAAGTGGGTTGATGTTTTTAACAACATTGTAACCAATCAGTCAAACTTTGATGTTTTTGCTACAGCTTATTCAAGAATGCTCATACAGGAAGCAAATAAAGCTCCTCTACCGTCTCATACGGTAGAGACTTCTGATACTACAGGTTTCTTCAAGACGATAGTAGAGTGGTTCGGTAAGTCTACTACGGAAGCTTTTGTTGGAGAGTACCTGCTTTTGGACCTCTTTGAAGCGTTTCAGAAGTTTATGCTGATAGTGGAAATGGGATTTGTCTTACCGTTTTTGTTTATACTTTCAATGTTACCGGAATACAATTCTCCAACAGGTAGCAAGATAGGATTTGCTTTAAAAGCTATCGGTATTTACTTCCTGATAAAATTAGCAAGAGTATTTGTCTTCTTGGTGTATCTTATAGCGCACAACTACTTTGCTGCAAACGTTTTAGGAGCGTAAAAGTGAAAAAGCTGTTGTTTTTAAGCATTCTGTTCTTGCTTGACGTGCAGTTAGCAGAAGCAGCAGAAAAAGTGGTAACTACTACGTTTTCTGCTGGAGACGCTCGTCTTGCGTATACCATCATACAAGCGTCTAAGATTTCTGCAAAGATAGAGGAATACGGAGTAGGAGCAGTTTTGACTCTCTCCGGCGGAATTACGAGTTTTGCTATGGGGAAAGTGCTTGCATCCGCTTACAGGGAAACGAGGTCTCTTGCGGTAGATGCTATCGGTAGAATCACGAGAACTGCTGTTCTTGGTGGAGCCGGAGCGTTAGCTGGAGCAGGACTTGCTGAAGGGGTAGAAAAGTTAGCAGGTGGTATCGGAAAGGGAGCTGAAGCTGTCGGAAAAGGTATCAAGAAAGCAGTAGGTAAACTAAAACCTACGAAAAAGATTTCTCCTACAGACGTTAGAACTCCGTTTGACGGATTTTCCCCGCTGTCTACAGGTGGTGTGGGAGTGGGTAGAGCAGTTTCTCCGGCTGACGTAGTTAACGGTAAGATTGGTAGTTCTGCTATCAACAAGCTTTCCTCTCCCGAAGGTGAGCTTGTTAGAAAAGAAGACAAGTGGTTTGACGTTAAGGGACAGGAAGTAACGCAGGATAAGCTGTCAGAATTCTTGTCTTCTTCTGCTCACCTGAAAGCAGAACTTGAAGACGGAACGACTTCTTACCTAACGAAGTCCGGGGACGTCTTCAGGGAGAGAGTGGGAACGGACGTTCTGTCATCTCCTGAGAAACTTCAGCACAGACTCAGCAGGGACGAGGTGGTAGTTGACTACAACAAGCTTTCCGGGAAAGGAATCGCAGAAATAGTTAACAGCTTACCGGAGGGAGCAAAAGTCAGCATCATAGGTCCTGTTGTTAAGAACGAAAAGGGAGTAATGGAGTATAAGAGATTAGCATTCAAGAAGACGGAAAACGGGTTCAAGCTCTACGACAACTTCGGAATAGGTAAAACAAAACAAGTACAAGACAGGTTCAAAGACCTCAACAGTAACAAGCAGTTCCAGCAAAGTAAAAAAGTTGATGCTGACTTCTTTAACGGTCTTTTCAACGACGAAGACGAAGATGTCAGGTAACCGGAAGCTTGACAACTGTATTCTATCGGTAATAACTTGAATAGTAGTATAGTAACAGTATTATAACACACAGTTATAACCTGGATGTCTATGAGGTGAGTGATGGGTAACAGGATAATAAGCATAAGCGAGCTTAGATACATGATAGCAGACGACTGGAATAAGAAACATTATCCACACCTATCCAAGTTCTATACGGAAAAGTTCCCCGAATCTGAGCTTGACAAAAACTTACAGGTCTGGAAGGAGTGGAGCAGTCAGGTTGACTTTCTGTATCCAGACGGATATGACCCGCACGAACATAGAGACAAGAATCCGACATTTTCTGTTTACAGCGAATCCGGAAAGTATTTTGGAGAAAAGAAGGTAACTGATGCTTTCACTGACGGTCTTCTCCTCTACATAGACAGGAACGACTTTTTTGATTTGAGACACAACTTGATGGTAGAAAGCGACGCAGTAATTCACTTTCCCTACTACGAGTGGAAGGAGAACTGGTTTGCAAAGGACGTTGGTTTCAGCGAAGGTTGGTGCATCTGGGATAGAAGCGGTATGTTAACAGAGTTTTTCGGTAAAGCTCTCTGGTTCTTTATTCCCTACAAAGTTGGGAAAGATGGTGTAGTAGAAGTAGAGGGAATTCTATACCCGATGGAGTGGAACGAAGAGCTTGAGGATATGGGAGTTGATGTTAATCTTACTTCCTACGGAATTATTTACCTTTACAGCAAGATACACGAGTACCTGATGTTCAACCGTTTCCAACTTCTTTTCTACACCGGAAGGATAAGCAGAGAAGAGTTTGTAAAAGCATACGAACACTTTCGTATGTGTTACGGACTTCTCCGTCCTCAAGCACCCGTATACATCGGGAGGAAAGCGTTTGAGCTTCTCGTAACTAACGTTATCGTTCCTGCTAACGAACAGCTCAAGGAAAGCGGAACAGCAGAAATTGAGCTTGAGGATTTTCGGGATTTTGGATTGATTAGGGAGAAAGATAAGAAAGGTGATTTCTTTGACCTGACACGAGCTTCTTTCCCTCTCCGTGTTCGCATCTACGATTGGGAGAAAACGAAAATTCTTCCTCTTCCCACAAGAGCGGTAGTATGGAGCGAAGAGGTCCTACCGCTACCGGAAGAAGTGGAAGCTCTGTGTCTTGACTTAGCTCTGCACGAGCAGTGGACGGTAGAGGAAGTGGAAGCAGAAATGAAGCAGGGTAAGAAACTTTCTTCCGGTAGGTTGAACGTCTACGAACAGTCCAAGTCGATGTTAAAAGCTTACAGGAAGCTGCCGGAGTGGTACAGGGAGTTATGTCAACTACCCCCGACTAATCGGTTAGCATAGTGGAGTTGCAAGATGAAGAACAGAGTGTTAACTGTAAGCGAACTTAAAGATAGAGTTGTAGAGGACTTTGATAGGGAAGAATTCCCCCACACCGTTGAGTTCTGGTTTAGCGGAAAATACGATGTGGATAAGGAACTTGATAGAAGTTTAGAAGTCTGGAAGAAGTGGAAAGAGCAGGTTTCTTTTCTTATTCCCGAAGGATATGTTCCCGAAAAGCACAAAGATACCGGCGGTAGGTTTCCCGTATACGATGAGGAAGGAAGGTTCTACGGAGTAGGAGGTTTAGATGACGCTTTCACTTCCGGTGTTTGTCTCTACAAGAGGAACGAAAACTTCGTCAACTTCAAGGAAAACTTAATGATAGACTCTTACGCTCTGCTGGATTTCCCCCCTTATGAATGGAAAGAGAAGTGGTATTCGATAGACGTCGGATACAGCAGGGGTTGGTGTATCTGGGTGAAGAATGACGGTTTACCTGCTTTCACCGGAAAGTCTCTTCTCTTTTTCAATCCGTTCAAAGTTGCGAAAGACGGAGTTGTAGAAATAGATGCTGTTCTCTTTCCGCTGGTGTATGACGAGAACATAGAAAAGAGAGAAGACCGCATCGCTACTTTTGAAGCGATGCTTAAACTCTACTCAATGCTGATACACGAGTACTTGATGTTCAACCGCTTTCAGCTTCTCTGGAGAACGGGTAGGATAAGCGAAGAAGAATTTTTCAGGTTCTATGTGCATACATATTTGTGCTTTTCTCTTTTCTTCATTGACGCTCCGATACACATCGGTAAAAGAGCTTTCCAGCTTCTTGCAAGTAATGTTCTCATACCAGCTAACGAACAACTTATAAGAGATGGTAAAGCAGTTATTGAGCTTGAGGACTGGAGAGAGTTTGGGTTGATTAGGGAGAAAGACAAGAAAGGAGATTTCTTTGACCTAACACGAGCTTCTTTCCCTCTCCGTGTCCGCATCTGGGACTGGGAGAGGACCAAGGTGCTTCCTCTTCCGAGCAGGTCTGTGGTTTACGATGAAGCTGTTCTTCCGCTTCCGGAAGAAGTGGAAGCTTTCTGTATGGACAAAGCTTTACAGTCCAGAAGAGAAGTAGAAGAAATAGAAGAGGAAATTAAACAAGGTAAAGTTAAAAAAGGAAGCGGTAGGTGGAACGTTTACGAAACTTTCAAGAGAGATTTGCGTGCTTATGCAGAACTGCTACCAGAGTGGTATAGGGAGCTGTATAAGGAAAAGCGTTTGGAAACGGACTGAAACTGGTAACTTTCTTTTTCTCAATTTTGGTAGAGCTTTCTTGGTATATTTCTTTCGTTAACCAAAAAGCTGAAAACTTGACAATTTTTTTCTTTGGTAAAATTTCCTAATAAACCAGATTTGGAAACAAACTTGAGGAAACTTGCAAAAGAAATTATAGAGTACATTTTGGAACTTAGTGGAGGAGCTGTATTCTCTAAAACCAAGCTTGTAAAGCTTTTATATTTACTTGACTACAAGCTGTTCAGGGAGAAAGGAACTACTTTAACGGGGTTAAGATTTAAAAGCTACTTTTACGGTCCTTACACGGAGGAAATAGATAGTCTGTTAGATGAACTTGTCAGAGAGGGAAAGATAAGGATAGAACAGAGAGAAGCGCTTTTTGAACCTGTTGTTTATTACGAGATACGGTTGCTGAAGAAACCTACTTACAGAAAGCTTACAGACGATTTGAGACAAGAAATAGAAAGGATTCTCCGTCCTTACATTCCACTAAGTCTGAGAGACATTCTTGATGAAGTTTACGAAACAGAACCGTTTATCAATACTGACTTTGGAGAGGAAATAAATTTTGCAAAAGTTTCCGTTCAGCGTTAAGAAACGGAGACAGTTTGAAAGTCTATGGAGAAGACTATCCAAACAAAAGATTCTCTCTGTAGAGGATTGTGAGCGTGGAAGAAAAGTAAAGATTGTTGACAGAAACAAATTTTTAGATTTGACATCTGCGAGCGTTTTCCTTTTGTCTTCCATAAGTTCTCTCAAAAATGATATGAGTAACTTGGAAAAATTTGTTTTTCTTACATGGAACGGTAATGTTAAAAACGACATTGAATTCGTTCTCAAGATGATACCATCTGAAGAAGAAGCTCTATACAAGCGGGTAGAGGAACTTTTTAATAGCTTATTAGCTCTCTCTTTAGCTGAGGACTTTTGTTTTCACTTCCTATATCCCAATACTTACATAGAAGAGTTAGGTGGAAACTCCCATGAATTAGATATTGTTGGAGGATACTTCAAAGGAAAGATTCCTTATTGTTTACTAGTAGAAATTACTTCGGGTAAGTACCTCAAACGGTTCTCAAGAGATGTTGAGTTTTTTCCAGAAAGTGCATTACTACACTTTAAAAAAACAGTTTTCAAGAAGTGGATAATAGAAAGAAAGTTTGAGATTCAAACAAAGCTTGCTTATATAACCCTTTTTGAAAACTTTAATAAGGAAAAGAATGAGCTAATAAAAACAGTTTTTGAGGTAGATAACAGGATAAAATCATTCTGTCTTTATCCTGAAGAATTTGCGAATTTTTCTTACCAAAAATTGAGAACGAGTATTGAAAGATTCTTAAAAGAAATAAAGTCTTTTGTGCGTCAATAAGAGAGGAACCATTTGAATGAGGACACAAAAAGTAGTTGATAGCGACTTTGGAGAACCGTAGTACTCCACAAGCGTCTTAAGGTCCCAAGGAAGACTCTCTTTGTCGGGAACGAAGAACGGACATATGAGGTCAGAAAGAGAGTAGCTTTTTCCGTCTACAATTAGTTCCTCTCCGTTCTTCGTTACTACAAGTCGAATTCCGGGTTGTAATTCTGCTACTACTTCTTTCATCACGTACTTCCTTCCACCATCCCTTAGTTGGTTTATTTGTTATAATTATAACACAATACTAACTTAGGGAGGTGTAATATGAAAAAGAAAAAGTTTCTTACTAAAGCACCTAATGTAGTCGGAACAATCTACGAAGATGTAGCAGATGTGTGTGTAATTGAAACTCAATTAGAAGTTCCCTCTATTGAGGGACAGTTACACACACCGTATAAGTTACTGATTGTAGAAAAAAAAGGAAAAGCAGTTAGTTGCTTCCCGGTATCAGAAAACTACCAACTTATTTTGCATCGGGAAGCACTGGAGTACGTAACAAAGAGACTGGACACTGAGTCTATCCACTATGATGTTAAGTTTGCAAAAGACATCGGTAGTAACGCAAGAATGCTTGTTGTTACCGACCAGAAAGTAGATGAGAAAAGAATCAGTTTCTTGGTCGAAAACTCTTATAACACTACCAGTGCATTGAAAATCTATTTCTCACTGGTGGACAAAAACACACTCTACCCAATTTCCCTCCTGCTCCGTCGTGTCCACCTTGAGGGACACATGACGGAAGTAGAGTGGGAGAAGGTAGTAGAAGAAATTCGTTATCTTCCCGCTCTGCTGGAAAAGCTGAAGTCTGTCAAGACTTCAATTGATTTTATTGGTCGTATCAAAGATTTCAAAACCGTCTACCGTCGGAAAAACAAAGACGGTGAAACGGTTGAAGAAGTAGTAGAAATCGGACAGCAGATATATCAGGAACTGCTGTCCGAACTGGGAGAACACCCGACGGTCTATGACCTGTGGATGAAGCTCTCCCAGAAGAACTATGAAAAGCGTCGGGGATTGACGCTCGTAGTAAAGAGAAAAATTGAGCGTCAACTTCTCCGACTATTTGAAACTTACCGTAAACGTGTAGAGTTGGAAATTTTTCCTTCGTATCTAACTGTGTAATCTTTCCTGAAGTCTCTAATCTCTTCCGTTTTCTTCAAACCAACTGCAGGGGGAAGAAAGATGAATCTGTATTCACAAATTGAAGAACTTAAGGAGACCATTTATTCCCGCGGACATGAATGGACGGAAGTAGTCGGGTTCTACGGTTCTGCTCCTGTTCAAGAGACATTTTGGGAACCTGAAACCGACGAAGATGCAGAAGCACTTGACCTGCTTGAAAGTGCAGAAAATCTGCTTAAAGAGGGAAAGAAGCAAGAAGCTCTTTCCCTCGTAAAAGAAGCAGAAAACCTACTAAACCAACTGGAGGTGGAAATATGAGACTGGATACCATGTGCAGGATTGCAAATGCTTTTCCTTACTGTGATGATGAAATGTTAATAAGCTTTTTTAACTATGCAAGCGACAGACTTACGGACAAAGATTTAACTGACATTGAAAAAGTCAAGGAAGTTTACAGTGATTTCCTTGACTATGTAATCAATAGCTACAACTACTGTGAAATTATTGAGAAAGCTGGAGGACTAACAAAGTTTGTAGAAGCAGTATTGAACACTTCCACCTCCGACCCGTTTGCAACAGCGGGAGAGGTGGAAGCAGAAAGCTTGAGAGTGCTGGTAGCTTCTCTAATACCAGCACCGGAAGACATAGTCAACTTCTTGGTTGCAGAAGCAGCAGCGGGGGATTAATCCCCCGCTTTTTTAATTCTGCAAAACCAACTGCAGGGGGGTAGATGTGTTCCTAATTGTAACAGAAAAAGAAAAACGAAAAAAAGACTTCACCATAGCTATTTGTGATAACGGGAAGGAACTGGTATACAGAAAGGATTCCTTACCGGTTTCTGGATACGAAATAGACTTCCTGATACTCGGACCACAGTGGAAACTGAACCTATCAAGTATCAGGAAGCTACCAGAAGAAAAAAGAAAGAAACTTCTAAAACTGCTGTCCCGTAGCGGGTTATTCGTCAAAACAACAACCCACTACTATCAGATAGCAGTGTACTTGGAAAAGAAACTTAATCAAAGAAAAAGCAAAACTGAAAAAGTTACAACGTAAAAACGAAATACAAAATAGATAGCGGGAGCGTCTGCTCCCGCTTTTTTCTTCTTTTTTCTTTTTACTTGATTCTTTCTTTGAGTCTTTTACCAGCTTTGAACTTGACCACTTTTCTTGCAGGAATCTTGATTTTCTTACCGGTTTGTGGATTTCTACCTACTCTTGCTGCTCTTTCTGCGACAGAAAAGACTCCGAATTCCGGAAGAAGCTTGACGTTTTCTCCGCTTTCAAGAGCTTCTGCTACCGTTTCAAGCACAGCGTTGACAACTTCCTTGACGACTTTTTTCGGTTGACCTGTAGTTTCAGCTACTTTTGCAACGAGTTCTGCTTTCGTCATGACACACCTCCTTAAAGTGGTTTTATAGAACTCTGCATTCGTGTCCAAAGAACACTCTTAACATGTACTTCGGAAAAGAATCTTCCAACCTATAGACAAAACTTTCTTTTTTTCCTTTCCTCCTCACATCGTGTAGGATAGCTGTAAAAACTTTTTCTTCCTGCTTTTTCTGTCCGTCTTCTAATATTTCAACAAACGTTAGTCGTATTTCTTTCTTGCTTGAAAGGAAACATTCCGTATAGACAAGCATTCTAACCCCCGATAGCAGAGAATCTCTCCGTCGTATCCCAAACGTTTTAGTTCTTCTTCTATTTTCTTGAGGATAGGTGGAACAGACAGGTAGACGGAATAAACTCTTTTTTTCTTTCCGTCGTAAGTCCGCAAGACTACTTCCGTCATTTTTCCTCCCAGACACATATCCAACGCTTCTGCGCAGCATCAAGTCTTTCAACCCTGAGAGGAAGTTGTCTTTTCTGTTTACCGCTACCCGCAAACTGCTTGACAAGTCTGTACTTTTCTCCGTTCGTTTCCAACTCTCTAACTTCAAAGTAATCGGAAGAATAAGTAACAGATGAATTCTTGAGTTTCTCTAATAGTTCCTGCATCAAACTACCCCCAATACGGTTACAGAACCGCTTTTTAAATTAACCGACTCTCCTTCTTTTAATCCTTCTATTGCTTGATAAAGAGGAGCTGAAGTAGTAAGTGTCTGTACTTCTTTTCCGTTTACTTCCAATATCTCAAAAGTAGAAAAAAACTCTGCGGGAAGTATGAGGAAATACTCTACTTCTCCTGCTAACTGCAAGCTAACAAGAGAGTAAGGAGAAACCCTCGTTTTCAACGACAAGTCTGCTTCCCGCTTAAGTATCTGTATTTGTCTTTTTATCCTGTTTTTTACTTCTGCTAAAGCAGAAACATTATGGAGAAAAGCAAACTTGTTAGCTGTATCAAAAGTGTCTCCTTCTCCGTCAAATTCTGCATCAGAAAAAACTGAAAGTGAATCTTCTAACTTTTCTATAAGCTTGTTGAAAGCTTTTTTCTTGTGTTCCAGAGTAAGAAAGTAGGAAGCATAAGCTACTTCCAGTCCCATTTCTTTCTCCTTGTTTTGATTTTTTCTTCAACATAGCTAATTGCTGTTAAAAAAAGCAGGAAACAGAATCCCCACACCACCACGAAAAGAATGAGAGGAAAAAGAGAAACCGCTGTTAACGTAGCTAACAAAGCTGCTATAATTATGCTTATAAAGTTCACTTTATCACCCCTGCAATTTCTTTAACGATGGAGACTATTCTTTTTCCTTCTCCTGTCAGGGAGTAGAGGATGTAGCTTCCTCTTCTCTCTGACTTTACTATTCGTTTCCACCTGAAAAGTTTAAGATGCTGGGAAACAGACGACTGACTTGCTCTTCCTCTAACTATTTCAGTAAGTTCTTTGACGCTCTTGCTTCCGTCGTCTAAAGCAAGCAGTATTTTAAGCTTTACTTCACTTGCAAGAAGATTAAATGTTTCCGCTAACGTTTCTAACTTTTTCTCCGTCATTCTTACCTCCTTGCAACTTTACAGTCTCCGAATCCCAAGTCAACAGCAAACGGAAGCTCAGATAAAGACAGGAGTCCTAAAACGTTTAAGAACTCCCCACCTTCTTTCGGAATATACAGATTCTTGTTCGTTTCAAAGTCTTCAGGAGACAAGTAGTAGGAAAGTCCACCGATAAAGACTATCTGTTCGTAATCAACTCCCGCTCTCTTCAATTCTCCGACTATTCTATTGAAGAACCTGTTGAGATAACGAGAAACCGCTCTTTCTTTTTCGGGTCTTACATCCTCAACTTTAAGTCCGGTATCAACTTTTTCTTTAAGAAAAACTTCCTTGAGAACTACTAAGTTAGTGGAAACTGCCGGGAAACGGTTGAGAAGTTCCTCACGGAAAAAGTCCTCTATGAGGTTTCTAATACCGATTTCGTCCGTGAACGTCTTGAAAAAGAGAACTTTAAGTTCAGGAGACACAACTGCAACATTAACGGTGTTAAATCCACCGTCAACAAGCAGCGTATAATCATTACTGCTCACCTTGCTTTCGTCAATAAGATGTTGAAGTCCAGCAATCCCCTGCGGATGAACAGAAACAGAAAATCCATACTTACTGCAGTTGTAAGATAACTTGTCAATAAGATTGTCAGCACCAACTTCTTTTTTCTCTTTCTCCAAGACGTAGACATCAAGCGGTAAAGAAACAGCTACTTGATTTTCTTCTACTTTTGCTTTCTTTTTAGCTTCTGCAAGGAAGAGAGGATAATAACGAACAAGTTCTTCAACATCTCTAATATACCTGCACGCTCTTTTGTGGGTAAGAGCATCTTCCCCGACTACCCACTTTTCTCCGTCAAAATCAAGAGCGTTTCTTTTTTCGTGTACTTGAGCTTCTCTGAAGACCGTCGGAAACTTGAAAACCATGCTCATCCTCCGAAATTGATTTTGCAATTGCTTTTCCTACTTTTTGTAAGCAGGAAAAGAACTCTTTCTTGAAAGCATCAAGTTCTGCTTTTTCTATAACGACCCTTGCTACCTCTCCGGACGAATTAAGAACATCTCCGAAGCAGATGAGAGACACATAGTAGGAAGCTGGTTTTACGCTCTTCTTTTTCTCTTTCGTGGGAGAAACTTTCAGCTTGATGAAGCTTTTTCTGACCACTATGCAGACTTCAACAAGTCCCACGATAGTCTCCTAAAAAGTAATCTTTCTTTTTTGAGACTGCGGTTGAGACTGCTGAGGTTCATCAGACGCTAAAAACTCCATCAAACCACCGTATCCAAGTCTTCTTTCTGCATCTTCCCAGACTTTCAACATAGCTTCAAGAGTTTCCGTAAACGTTCTAAAACGATACTTCTCTCTAACTTCTTTCAGCTTCTGTTTTACTTCGTCGGTCGTGTAAACATTTGCATATCCCATCACTGTCCTCCTGCAATTTGCTTCATAACAGAAATATAACTGTTATGAAACAGATTGTCAACAGCTCGTTGCTTGTAAGCTATGAAAACAGCAACAGTAATTAAACTGATTGATAAGAACAGAACAACTACCGCTTCGCTGAGACTTCTGTTTTTGTAAAGCGTCCAGAGCTTGAATCGGGGATAGTAGGAAAGCTTTAGTGGAATTCCCGTCGGAGACATAGCGTCGCACAAGTCGTGAAATAGGACTCCTGCTGCAAAAGAAAGCAGGTAAAAAGCAAACTTTTTACCTGCTAAATAGAAAGCTACAGCAAGCAGCAGCAGGAAAACGGGGATAAGAAGCGAATGCGTTATTCCCCTGTGGGAATACCACTTTGTCTTGTAGTTTGAAAAGTCGTTCCAAAGAACGTCAATATCGGGAAAAGCGTTACCAACATAGAAAAAGAAAGAATATACAGGATTAACGGTTACGGACAGAATCAACAAGCTTCCGGAAACCCCCAAAAGCTGGTGGGAAAGCTTCGTCAAGTTTTCTCCTGCAAAATCGGTTCTGGTTCGTGCAGTTCAAAACACTGAAACCAATCAGACGGATAGAAGTCAAAGTCGCAGCACTTTTCTGCTATTACTATCTGCGTTCCAAAATCTTCTTTTAGAGATTCAACAACTTTGGGTGGAACTACTTCCGCGTTAACTTTTACTATCGGAAACGGTATGTCCCACAGAAGAGCAAAGTTCGTGTTTCCGTCGCCGAAGTCGTCCAGAGCAAACTTTATTCCCCACTCTATTAGTTCCCTAATGTAGTGTCTATATTTGTAAACGTCTTCTTCCAATACTTCTATGACTACATTTTTTTTAACCAAAAGAGGAGCTGCTGTTTCCCAATCCACCAGCGGAATTGTTGACGGATAGAGGTTGACGTGTATGGGAACATTGAAAGTTATTTTCTCTTTTTTGAGTTTTTTCAGCAACTTTACAAACAAGTAGAGGTCTGTCCTTTCATTAACGGGATAATTTCTCGTAAAAATTTCAACTGCTGTCACGTTTTCACTTTCATCAAAAATCTTTTGATAGTAGAAAGTTGGACGCATCAACTGCTCCTTTCTTTACAGAACCTTCAGAAGCGAAATGATTTCTCTCTGTCGCTTGCTGACGTATTGTGCGAGCAGGTCTCTCTCTTTTCTTGATAGGTCAAGAAAAAAAATCCCCACCTTCTGCTTACCGTCTGAAAGCAGTTCTTTTCTGACAACTTTTCCCTTCGTCACGATAGAGAAAGCTGCTTTACCCGTGCTTACTTCCAGCTTAATCCTTAACAGATTTCCCAGCAGGAAAGTATAGTCGCTTACAGAAGCTAAAACACCTATTCCTAATTCGGAAACATCAAGAACCCGATAATGTTTCTCTTTTTCTTCAGACTTGTAGTAGAAGCTGATTTCAGCTGTCACGGGACAAGAAAGAGACGTTGAAACTCTTACCACGCTGCGCTCAAATTTCGGTTCTATAACAGGTTTGAAAGCTGTAGTGTTAATAAAGTCTCCGTTTAAGAAAATTACATCTGCTCCGTAAATTCTGCTGTTCTTTTTGTAGTAAAGTCGCTTGGTAAAGTTCAAAGCTTTTAAAAAGTAAGAGTCCAAAACTTTCAATTCAGCAACTTTTCTGCTGGAAGAAAGAACTTCTGCTCTCCCTCTGATGGGAACTTCTTCAAAAAACGTGCAGAATTCAAGTACTTTCTCCTGACTCATACTCTCACCACCTCGACTTTTCCTGTTTCTTTTGACTGATACATTCCCGTATCAGCTCTTGAAAGAGCAGAATAGAGGTCGTCTTTAGCTACTACAGCAGTCAATCCGCAAGCAAAAGAAATTTTCTTTCCCCTGTAAACGGGAGCAGATTCAACAGCAAAGCAAAGTTTCTCTTTTTGCTTCTGTATCGGTTGAGCAGAAATGATTACAAATTCATCTCCACCATAGCGGGAAACAAAGTCGTCTGCAAAGTTCTCCCGCAGAAAGTCTGCAAAGACTTTTAAAAACCTATCTCCTTCTAAATGTCCAAACGTATCGTTGACCTTCTTAAAACCGTTGAGGTCCAGAAAAGCTAAACAGTAGAAACATTCAATTGCTTTTTTCTTAACTTCATTGTTGAAGTAGTAAGTAAGCGCTCTCCTGTTCCAAAGAAGAGTCAAGTCGTCTTTTAGGAACTGTTCGTTGAGGAAGTCTATCTGCTTCTGCAAAGATTCCAGCTTCTCTACTTGCGTCCTTGCTGTTTCTGCTATCGGCAGAGGAAGAGACGCTACTTCCTTTAAGAGGTCTCTCGTTTCAGACAGCAAGAAAACAATTTCAGAATCATCTCCAACTGCCGAAACATAATACCTTCTATATACTTCTGGATACGGTATTTCTCCGTTTTTAAGAGCTTTTAGAAAAGCTTCAAGACACCTCAAAAGCTTTTTTCTTTCTGCTTGAAAGTCCATTTTAAATCCCCCACTTTTCAAGCTCCTTATCCGTTACTCCCAAGTCCACACCGGACAAGAACACTACTTCAAGCTTTCTGTTTGCGGGAACTAAAACGACAGGATAGATTTTTGAAAGTCTTTTCTCGTAAAACTTCGTAAACTTTTCCCAGCTCTTTGAAAGAGAAGAAAAGAGAGCATACTTAGCAGGTTTCGTTACCTTTTCGTAGGTGTATCCGTCTGCTGTTGTCGTAGTTTCCGTATAGCTCTTAGCAAGAGCCGACCAGAAAGAGGAAAGAGTGTTTACTGCTGTAAACCTTGCTATCTGTTCTCCCGAAATGTCCTGCTTCTTTCCTAAAAGTCCCTCAAGTCCTGTCTGCTTATCAACCACGTAAGCATTAATGTTCTTTTCAATCACCCTCCCATTTCCTAATACACAGACAAGTTTCGTAAGCTGGACTTCTGCTCTTGCATACTCCTTACCACCTATGAAGTTCCAGTCTCCCTGAGCTTTCCCTACCATGTAGCAGTCGTCAAGCGGGACCGAAAACCCGTTAGCTGTATAAGCGTCTCCCTCCAACTTGACTAAAACTGGTGGTAGCGGTAAAGCTCCCCTTTCAACTGGAGCAGGTATGACGTGCATCGTTTTACCTGCTACTACGCTACCTGTAGGGATATATACTCGGCGGAGAACAGTCTTTTTTTTTACGGAACGGGGTGCTTGTTTTTGGACGCTGACTGCTAACGTCACGTCGGGAGACTGTCTCTCCTTGTTAATCTCTTCTATGTACTGCTTTAGGAGCTGTTGCTGCAGCATGAACTCACGCTTTTGCTGAGCAAGAAGTTCTTTTTTTTCAATGGGAGAAAGCTTCTTGTAGCCGGAAGCAGAAATGTTTTCCTTTTTCCCTACTTGTTTCTGTTGTATCTGTTTTTGGAGCTTCTGCTGTTCCTTAACAGCAACGGTAAGCTGTTGTATTTGTTTTGCAAGCTGATTAACTATTTCCTGTGTTTGCTTTTGATTTTCGGAAACTATTTTCTTAACTACTGCATCAACATCAACATTGCTTGCTGTAGTCGGAGTCCTGTGTGAAAAAACGTAAAACACAGCTCCTACCACTATCAATCCGACTACAGCAGCAGCAGTTTTATTGATGTCAGGTAGTTTCAGTTTTTTTTCTTCTTTTTCTGCATCCTCAAAAAGTTCTTTTACAGCTTTGCTGGAAACTGCTTCTTTTTTCGTCTCTTTTTCGGGTTGCGGACAGTCGTTAACGTTTATTTCCATCATTCACCCCCAGTTTCTCAATCGTTTCTGGAAAGCTTCCGCAGGGAAGCAAGTAAAGCTTACTTCTCTTGTCGGGAACGGGTTTGAAACTTTCAGCTCCAAGCACCAGTCTCTTTCCGTTCCACCTGTAAACAATTACGAGCGGTGACTGTAAAACAGCTTTCTCAACAGTTAGGTAATTCCCAATACCAGCAAAAGAAGCTGAAACAGCTTCTTCTAACCACCTCCTTATGAAGCTTCCTTTATCAAGCAGGTCGGGAACGTTTCCGAAAAATTTTGCTATTTCTTCTTCCCACTTCAGCAAGCTCCTTTTCGTTAAAAAACGCGGAAGTGGAAAGTGACGATAAGAGAAAACCTCTTTCTTTCCGTTGACGTAAACTTCTTGCACGATACAGCTTTGTTTTTCGCAAAAAGCTCCTACAAACTTATTGTTAACCAAAAACTTTTTTGATAAGTGGAACATTTCCATCACTACCCAAAAGTAACTTTTTGTTATAATTTTAACACAAAAGCAACAACGGAAAGCAAGCGGAGGAACGATGGAAGAAGTGAAAGAAACCGGGGAAATAACCAGCAGAGACCTGCTTCTGCCGGTGCGGAAAGATTCTTTCGGAAAAGCTTACGTGAAGTTGTTTTCAACATTTCCCGAAGAATTTATCAGCGTGGAATACGGTGCACCTGTTCTATTTTTGGGAGCTTTCGGGGTTAAATTTGTAGGAGCAAATTATTCCGTTGAGGACTTAGCTGAAGACTTGTCTGAGCTTGTAGGTAAGGAGGTAGAAATACTGCTCAGGTTTAAGTCACTGAAACTGAGACGGGGACTAAAGGAAGTAGCACTAAGCGATGTCGTTCCCGAAGGAAGAAGCGGAGTTACGGTAGAAACAAGCGTTCTGCTCCCGCTTAATGCTTCCGGATTCGGAGACGTAACGGGAAAGTTAGAAGACGGAACACTGATTCTTCCTGACGGAAAAATTGTTTTTGACTTCAAGGTTCCCGTTAGAAACGGAGATGTGGTGTTCAGTTACGGAATAAGCAAGTTTCAGGTAAGAGAAGTTAACAGTAAGGAAACTTTCAACTTGCTTGCGGTGTTTTAAAAAACTGACTGGGAGGTAGGAGATGAAAACGCAGGGATTACCGAAGATATTTGAAAGTCTTGAAACTTACGAATTTGCGGTTAAAAAGAACGGAACGGAAATAGCTCTGGGAGTAGACAGAGAAGCAGGAGATGTTTACCTCTACTGTCGGGGAAAGCACGAAAAGAGATACAAAATGTCTGTAGGAGGAAAAGACTACGAAGCAGAACCGTTTGAGGGAGTAGTAAAGCTGTCTCCGATAGCTTTTGGAGAACTTTACATGTCCGTAATGGGACTTGAAAAGCAGACAAAAGACTTGGGAACAGACCCGCTGGTAACTGTCAGGGGAAGCTACAAGGACGACACTCATACTCCCCACTTGGTTTTCAGCGATTACAGAAACAAGAGGAGAACGATAGTAGGATTCTTTCCTCCGAGAAATGCTTTTTTAAAAGCTGTTTTTGAAACGGTAAAAAACAGAGTTCCCGTTTTGCGCTTTTCTCATACAGAAGAAAGAAAAGAAAGAGTAAAAACTGTCATAGCTGAATACAATAGAGTAGACAAAGTTCTGCGTCTTTCCCACAACACGGGAGAGGTAGAAATAAGAGACAAGCAAATACCGTTTGTTAAGTTTCTCCTTGAACAGATAATCATAGAGGGAATACCTCTTCACAGGAGCTTTGACTTGAGAGGATTCAGAATTTATCCTGATGGAGTCTTATACATAGCTGGAGAATTTTTCGGAAACGAAAAAGTAAAAGCATTTCTGAACGGAGAAGAGGTAGAACTTCCAGCTTTTCCCCTGAAGCTGATAAGAGCGTTGTGACTTCCTCCCCTCACTTTAGTGAGGGGCTTCCCGCTTCATCGTGGGACTATCTCCCACTCCACGGGCGTTACTTCCCCGCAGTCCACGGGTAGGGTTTTTAGGATAAATTTTGCGCTAATCCTCTCCTTTAAAAAGGAAAGGATTAACACAAAATTTATCGTAAAGGGAAGTAGGGGATACCCCCTACTTCCTGATAGCTGCAAGAATTTTTTCCTCCGATGAGGTTATGAACTGTGGGTCTTTTTCAAGCAGATAGTTGTGAAGGTTAGGGAACAGAGCTTCGTCAGTCATATCTTCTGTCAGTTTTAGTTCTTTTGCAAACTTTTTTGTTATCCACCTGAAGCGAACGAGATAGGAAGAGAATATTGTTCTTTTCCTGCGGAAAAGCTTGATAACTTGAATGTTATCCCTGTCGGGGTAGGGTATAGCAAATCCCTTGAACTTTTCTAAAATCCAGTTGATGTATTCTTCCAATACGGAAGTCATTTCTTCGTGGAGCAGTGGAAAGATAGAATCATTTGGGTTGATAACTCTTCCGAAACCGATAGTATTGATAACATTTGTCACAAATTCTTTCTGCATCTTAGAAGACTTTCCTCTTTCTACGAGCGGAGTGTCAAGAATGTAGTAGTAGAAGAACGCTAAGAAAACGTTATTGTGCATCTTGCTGTTTTTGAACAGCGAGGAAAACGTCATAAACCTTTGAGGTAGCGTGGGGTCTCTTCTTATCCATCCTCTTATGTCGCTCCTATAGAACACGTCAGTATAAATCATAAATTCTGTAAGAATGTTAGTATATCTTTTCCTGTATTCTTTCTCCCTTAAAGCGTTATCCAAGAAGAACCTCATAAACGCTCCAAAAACTGCTCCCAAAATGTTATAGCTAAACTTTTCGTCAAATATTTTCGGAAGTTCATAGTCATACTTTTCATACCACTTTTCTACTTCCTTTCTTTTAGTTTTTCCGTAGTAAGTTTCTATTCCCTCAAATACATCTTCCTTGTTTTCAACCAGAAATTCGTATACCGAAACAGGTAGCTGTTTTACGCTTGCTCGCAGCTCAGCTAATTCAACAATCTTGTCAATATTATTCTTGAATTTTCTATCCATTACACTCTGCAACATCTTACACCTCCTTAAATGGTTTTATTAATTCACATTGTAACAATATATATGATGTTTTGCTACTATTCAAGCTGTTAACTTTACGTTATCAGTAACTTACTTGCATATTTACTCAAATACTATATAATATCTGCAAAGTAACAAACACAAAACAAAAGGAGGAAAAAATGAAAGTAGAGTTCTTCAGGGAAAGCTGGGATTCTGAATTCGTTACTGTTCCTTCTGTTCCTGCAGATAAGATTAGAGAAATAACAGAAAAGTATGCAAAAGAGATAAAAGAAAACTCTGCTGTTTGGGGTGAAGTTCAATTTGTTTACGACGGAAAAACTGTTCACTTTTGGACTGCAGAAGAAAACTCTACCCCAACATCAACTTCCGATGCAAGATAGCTGTCAAAAAGGGGGAATACACTCCCCCTTCTGGTCCTCAACTGTTCGCAAACTGTTCGCAAATTTGCGTCCAGTTTTAAGCTGAAATTAACCGAAATTAACCGAAATGAACAGAGTAGGAAAAAAGCTGAAGCTGTTGTGGGAGTTAGAGAAACGTTGGTGCCCGGGGCGGGAATCGAACCCGCACGGGCTTGCGCCCAAGGGATTTTGAGTCCCCCAGACAACCATTTAAACATCAATACTTTCAATCCTGCTGGTCGCAAATTGGACGCAGGAAATCACAAGTGTAATCGCAGGAAGAAGTAAGAAAGCAACTTGTTCTTTAGGATAATCATTCCCCCATTCCCCTTTCCCAAAAGCAACCGTTAGCTGTTCCGTTAGAGTTTCCTAACTGCTTCTTTAAGGTGCAGAGGAGACAAGTGTGCGTAGATTTCTGTAGTTTTATAGTCTTCGTGTCCCAAAAGTTCTTGAACCGTTCGTAGGTCAACCCCTTTCATAACCAGTAGTGAAGCAAACGTGTGTCTCAAGTCGTGAATTCGGATGTGAGAATATCCCGCTTTCCTCAAGTACCTCTTAATTCCTGAAAGCGCATGGTAGGAGAAAGGAGAAACTTTCTTTCCCTTCCCGTATCTTTCTTTAAGTAAGAAGAAAAGTTTTTCGTGTATAGGGATTATTCTTGTTTTGTAGTTTTTAGACTTTTTAACGACAATTACTTCCCTGTCCAGGTCAACGTCTTCCCACCTCAAGGAAGCTATTTCTCCTCTTCTCATACCGGTATAAACAAAAAGTCTGAAAACAAACAACCAATCGGGATTGTCTATTACTTCTTCTACTTTCTCTATGTCTTCGGGAAGCAGAAAAGCAGGTGGTTTCTCCTGAACCTTCAACTGCTTGTATCCGCTGAACGGATTCTTTTCCAAGTATTCCCACTCTACAGCTTTGGAAAGAATTGACTTTAGCGTCCTAATGTGTATGTTTACGGTAGTTTTTGCATATCCCCTACTTACCATAAACGAAACGTATTCATCAAGGTGCTTGCGGGAAAGCAAGGAAAGTTTCAAATCCCCTACAACTTCAAGAAACATTTTGGTTACTTTCTCTGCTTTTACATAAGTTCCTTCTGCTCTTGCTTTTTCACACCAAGAGAGGTATTCATCAAAAAATTGAGAAAGCTTAACCTTGTCGCTTCTATTTCTAACGTGAACTTCTACATTACCCTTCAGATACTCCCTCTGGAGCTTCTTGAAAAGTCTATAAGCTTCGTCTCTGTTTTTCGTCCGAAGACTTCTTCGGACATTTCTTTCAAACTCTACGTACCAGATACCGTTTTCTCTTTTAAACAGTCGCATGTAGAGATTATAACATTCAGCGAAGCGATTCCAGTATTCTCTTGACTTTTCTGTCTTCGTCCGTTTCAGATTCTAAAAACTCGTCTATGCTGTATCTGTCCCAGAGAAGCTTTCTTCCTGCTTTTTTAGCTGTGATTTTTTCTTCTTTCAAAAGCTTGTAAAGAGTATTTCTTGATAGAGACGTATACCAGCAAGCTTCTTTCGTTGACAACCAGCGTTTCTCAAGCAACTGCTCTCTCCTTTAGCTGGAGTAAGAAGTCTTCTAAATGTTCTCTTTTTACGTTGTCTATTAGTTCTTCGGAATTTCCGTCAAAGTCGTAAACAGAAAAGCTGTTCTCTCCGACCACGAGAAGTGTTCTGTATTCTCTTGAAAGAAACTTGTATCCGACTCTTTCGTTGTAAGTTAAGAGGTCTCCCCGATAGAGAGCTTCCCTACCCGTTTTGTATTCAATCAAGTAAATGAAGTCTCTACCCCCTTTCTCAAGAAGAGCTACATCAACGTCAAAAAGATACGCATCGGCTTTTGCTTCCGTATGAAGAGAAGAGTAAAGTCTCTTTGCAACAAGCGGGTTGTAAACAGACGGATAGTAAGTTCCCATATTTCCTATCAGACAGACTTTTTTCTCCAAGACCTGCTTCAAGTATGCAGGAGAAAAGTCTGCATCTATGAAATCCAAAAGTTCAGAACGCGTAATAACAGACTTTAAGACTTTTCCCTGCTTGTTCCTCGCTCCGAAGAGGAACGTTTCTTCGGACAGCGGTAAAACTTCGTAAACGGGTGCAATGTTCGTCAGCTTGCAGGAAAAGATAAAGTCAGAAGGACGACCGGACGGAACGTAGATAAAAGCAGCAATCCTATCCTTTTCCCCTTTCCGAACTTCCACCCAGAGGGACTCCACTTTCAACGTTCTAAAGATAGACACGAATTTCAGCTCACTCCTGCTGAGCTTATAGCTTCTCAACTGATACCTCACAGTTTCTTGTTATAATTATAACATCATAACTGACAAGTAACAGAACTTTGTCTGTCAGCAGGAGATAAAATGAGATTGTTAACTGTTTTCCTGCTTGTGTTTCTATCTTTACCTGCTCTTGCAGACCCGTTTTCCCAAGCAAGCAAGGAAACAGGAGTTCCCGAAAACCTCCTCATAGCTGTTGCAAGAACAGAATCGGGACTTTCTCCCTATTCGTTTGCTGTTTGGAGCAAGAAAAAAGACGAAGTCCTTTCCCGCTACTGCAGAAGAGAACGAAAAATAAAAAGCAGGTTTGGAAGATACCTCTACAACAACTGTTACTTCAGAAGAAAAAAAGACGCAGAAATCTTCCTGTCTTACCTGCTTTCTTCTCCCACAATCAGCAACTTCTCCGTGGGACTGATGCAGATAAATAGTTCGTGGATTAAGTCTCTGAACGTCTCTCCCTACCTTCTCCTCGACCCAGACTTCAACGTTCTTCTGGGAGCTTTAATCCTAAAGTTTTACTACGAGCTGGAAAACGACTGGATAAAAGCACTATCCCGTTACTACGGTAAAAAAACCGTAGCTTACAAGTATGTCAAGAAAGTCTTAAACAACCTACAACTTTCAGAAAGGTAGCAGTTGACAAGCAGACTACTAACACATAAGTTCAAGAATAGAAACCAACTGATAACAGTAAACCAACTGTGGGGTGAGCTGTGAAGAAGAAAGCAGCTTATGCATTAGTATTTTTGACAGCTTTCCTTGCGTTAGCGGCTCAGTTAACGCAGAAAGTTTACTTTGAGGTAGCTGCAGCGGTCTGGGGATTGCTTTTAATAGCTTTTGTCGTCATTTACGTTCTGCGTCCCAGAAGGACGAAGGTAATAACAAAAGAAGAAAAGAAGCGTTTGAAGAAGAAATACAAAGAAGCTACCGGTCAGCTTAGAAACAGGACTGCAAGGAGGAGGGAACCCAAGCTTAACCCCAAGTATGCAGACCTTGCAAGACAGATAATAGAAGACAGTTTTACTCCACCGCCGAGCATTAGGAGAATAGACCCCGACAAGGACCCGAACAGAAAAACCAGAACTCACAGAAACTACATTGAGAACGAATACGTCGTTCCTCTCAAAAGAGAGCTTGACAAGATAGTCGGACAAGAGCTTGCGAAAAAGCTTCTTCTTTCAATCATTCCGAAGCTTGCAGAGGAAAGACTTCTTTCAAGCAAGCATCACAAACCGGTTTCTTTCCTGCTCGTGGGTAAGACCGGAGTTGGTAAGACGGAAACAGCTAAAAGAGTAGCGGAAGCTCTAAAGGGAGTAGGATACAGGTTCTTTAGAATAGACGCTAACCAGCTCAGAACTCCCGAATCCGTTCAGTCTCTCTTTGGTTCTCCGAGAGGATATGTCGGTTCTGACACCGTTCCTCTTTTCATTCAGGAAGCGGTAAAAAGCAGAGGTAAAATGGTGATTCTCATAGACGAAATAGAAAAAGCTCATCCCGACTTCATACAAGCTTTCATGACGCTTCTTGACGAGGGAGAGGTAACTTTTACTACAACAGGAGAGAGAATAAAGCTTCAAGACAGCTTCATCTTTATCACCAGCAACCTGAAAGCTAACGAAATAGCAAGAGCAGTAGCAGTAGAAAAAAGCGACGTCAACAAGCTCTTGACTGCTAAAGAAATGCTCAAAGACTGCATGCTTCCAGAAGTATTGGGTAGAGTTAACTATGTAGTTCCGTTTGAAGATTTAAACAGAGAACAGTATGTGGAAATTATCCGCAGGAAACTTGCAGAAGTTAAGCTTCCTGCTGACTACTCTACTGCTGTTAAACTCTTTAGCTACTTCCAGCAAACGGGAGTCCTGAACAGAGGTGTCAGAGAAGTAATAAAAACCGTTGAAACCCTTTCTCTCTTTAGGGACGATTTTGAGAGGATTTTGCAAGAGCAAAGATAGCTTTCATCAAGTCTTTGTGTTCTGCTACTGCTCTGTCCCTCTTTATCTTGTCTTCGTCTTTCGTGGTAGCTATCCAGTAGTAGAAGTCCGGCAGAAACAGCATTGCAAGTCCTTTACCGATGCGTTTAGACGGAGAATAAACGAAAACGGGAGAGTACTTGTATCCGACGTCTTCGGGTTTTTGAAGTCTCAGTATTTCTTCTAAAGCGTCTTCTTCCAGACGGAAGTTGTCTATGAGAGCTTGCTTGTTGTCTATGAACTTGAAGTAGCGAATCATGGTTTGAGATATGAGCATCGGAGTAAAGTCAGACGGAAACTGGGATGCAAAGTCAATAGCTATCCCTTTCTTCCTGAACGTTCTCAAAGCTGAATCTAAAAAGTCGGAGAGATATTCGTTCTTAAAGACGGACCAACCCTCGTCTATGACGACTCTCCTGCTTTTCCCTCTCATTCTGGGATGGGAGTAAAGTTCCAAGATAAACCTCAAGATAGACAGCAGGACGGGATTGAGAAGCTCTTTAGAAAGAGTCCGAAGTTCAAAATAGAGGTTCTCGCAGCTATTGTCAAAGTCGCTCTCCCGGTCAAAAAAGCTTCCGTAAGACCCCTCCTTCGTAAACGGAAAGAGTCTCTGAGCTACTTTCTCTCCCAGTTCTCCCATCTTCAGAGCTTGATTGTAGAAGTCCGAAAGAACCACCTCTCTCTTACCATCGTGGTTGTCGTAAACGGTAGCTACAAGCTGCTGCAGGAACGAAGAGTATTCAACCGGAAGCTTGTCTTCATCTCCGGCACACATAGCTTTGAGAACGGAAACGATAAAACCCTGCTTCTCCTTATCTTTTTCTATTCCCACTTCTACTTCCGTCCACTTCCCTTCCAGTATCTTGTGGGAGAGGTATTCAGAAACTCCGAGTTCCTCAAAGAGGGAAGAAAGCTTCTTCCTCTCCACTTTGACTTTCTTTTCTCCCTCTATTAGGAACTGAGAAAGAGCTTCTTCAAGCTGAACGAGTTCGGGTTCTGAAAACATCCTGTAATCTATTCCGAGAGCTTTCAAAAAGCTGTAACCGGAAACCTTGTCAAGCGTCCTTCCGAACGGATTGACGGAAAACGGTCTGTCAAGAGAAATCGGAACGTATCCCTTCTCTCCTTCTACAAGCTGGAGGAACGTTTTGTAGGAACCGGTATCTTTCTCTATGTATTCGATGAACACCGTGCAGTCTTCAAAAAGAGCAGACCAAGTAATGTCAACAGACTTACCTGCTCCCGTTCCACCCAAAGTCAGCTTGTGGACGGTAGGACGGTGGGGAGAGACGTAAACAGGTTCAAAACTGGGGTTAACGTAAACAGCTCCTACCCTGTCTTCTCTACCCGTGAAGTGCTTCAGAACGGGAAAGTAGTAGGAGAAGTTAGTAAGAGTCATTCTCCTCATTAACTTTCTTACTTTCAAGTCCGATTTCTTGAACTTAAAGTTAGCAGCAAAAACAGTAAGTCCGGTATCTTCCTGTTCAAAGTAAAGCTTGCTCGTGTTTGAAATTACTTTCTTCAATTCTTCGCACTTCTTGTAAACTGTTTCGTCTCCGAAAACAACCAAGCAGGACGAATAGTAGTAGAGAAGTTCCTTTTCAAGGAGTATGTCGTTAAGAACAGCTTGCATCTGTGCTGCAACTTCTTCAGCGTAGTCAGCTTGCAGGTCCCTGTAACGGTCTCTGATTCTCGTTATTTCTGTCTCATACTCCGCAGGAAGAGGTCTGTAAAAGTTGAGAATAAACAAGAAGTCGGTGGGTAAATTAATCAAAACGTGAGCTATCCCGAACTGAACCGTTTCCATCGGTGCTTTATGCTCAAACAAGACATCAGCAAACTTGTTTCTCTCTTTTCCGACTATCTTGAATCCGGACTCGTATTTCTTCAAGGGATAAAACAGAGGTTCTTCTTTTACTCCTCCGAAAAAGTGAGCAAAGTCTGCAAACAGTTCTTCCTTAGCTTCTTTAACGTCTCTAAAACAACTCCTCAAAGACGACAAAACGCTCTCTTTCTTTTCGTCAAAACAGAGGTAGAAAGAAAGCTTCCTGAACGTTATCTTCTTTTGAAGTTCCCTAACTGCAAGCCGAGCAATTTCTTCTTTTCGCTTGTTGTGAAGTTCGGGAAGCGGAATCTCGGTAGGAACAGAAGTAATTATCAATTGATAATCCTGCACGGGAAGAGTCTTCAAGAAGTTGCTTACTTCTTCAAAACTCCTCTCAACATCACAGTCGTCGTAGTAGTAAGGAGTAAACCTGTACACGAACTTCCTTTCAAACTTCAGCTTCGGTTGCTTGTCAAGTATGCGATTGTAAGAAGAAACTAACATCTTCCATCTCCTGAAAATAGTAACGGTTATAATTATAACAGTAATAAACCAACTTAGGGAGATAGTCAGCGGAAAGCGGGGGAAAAGCGGGAGGTGTTGATGGATGAACTCCAACTTGAAAAACTCAAAATATTGAAAGACCTAAAGATAGAAGAATTAAAACACGATAGAGAAGTAGGATTGACAATCCTGAAGGGATTTAGCAACTTAGCACTACTTACCGTTTCCGCAACTGTTGCAACTACATTTAAGTATGGATTTTCGTCTTGGACCATTATCGGAGGAATTGTTTTTTGCTCTCTCTTATTTCCTCTTGCAATCGTAACTAACTTTTTGCTATCTTTAAAGAAAGAAGTAAAAAAAATTGCAAACCAACTGGAAGAGGTAAATGATGGTAAGTAAAGAACTTCTTGATAACATAATTGCACCGCTGTTCTTAGCAACTCTTATTTCAGCAGCAAGCATAGTCTTTGCTGTCATATTCTGGAAGCACGCAAAAGAAGAAAAGCTATGGTAAACGTCAACTACTACCCTCCCCCGTTTTCCGCTCCCTGCAGTTAAACACCTGCGGGTAACTTTCCCGTATCTCTTCAAAAACATCGTTCGGTAACCTGCACAAAAATGTTCCAGAAACTGGATTCTCCTTAACCACAGAAAGAGAAGTAACTTTTCCCACCAACTTTGCATTCTCCTTGTCTCCAGAAAAGTAGAGCTTGTTGAGTTCAAACAACTTAACTTCTACTACCAGAGACTTTTCAAACAACTTTCCGAACTTAACAAAATCCCCAACTTCCTGAAGTTTCACAGCTTTTTCCAGAAATTCAGCAGTTCGCTTTAACTTTTTCTTTCTTTCTATAACTATCTCATTCAACTTACTACTCCCGCTTGGTTTAACATTGTTGCTAATCCGTTTACTACTACCTGCAACTTGTGAATTACAATTCCTACAACCCTGTAAACTACTTTGAAACTTATAGTAAGAAGTAGTTACTACTTTCTTCTTACTTCTTTGTTTCTTCTTCTTTTCTTCTTCTGCTTCCTGTAAAAGACTCCCCCCGTTAATTAGATTTTTTTCAGAAGAAAAAAATCGTTTAGCAGGAGAATAGTTTTTAACTGGGGTTCCTGCTATATCTTTAACTGTTTTTAACAGTTTTTGGGTGGTAGTGGTTAGATGGGAAGTGATTTTCTTGTATTCGGAATCAGATATTGAAAAAAAGTATACGTGAGCTTTTCTACCTCTACCGGGTTTCAGCTTCTTTTTTTCCAGTCTGATTAGTTGAAGAGAAAAGAGTTTTTCAATTACTTCTTCTGCTAACCAGACTTGATTGAAGCAGAGTTTTACTACTTCTTGTCTTGTTACGAATCCGTTTCGTGCTATTTTGGAAACTACTTTGTTTGCAAGCTGTTCTTTGTCGGGGAATGGAAGATATTCAGCTTTCCGACAGTATCGTTTAGCTATTTTGAAGTCTTTTTGGTTTTTCTTTTTGTTTCTGTCTTTTAGAAGACTGTTTAGTGTGTTTTCAACAGTTTTCCAGTCTATTCCCAAGACTTTTGCTGTTCCTACAGTAGGTAGGATTACTTTCTGGAAACGATTTTCCGAATACTTCTTTCTTAAACTGTTTGCGAAAATTTTCCAAGCTAAGCAGGAATGTTGAATTTTGTCTGAATTACCTGCTTTTCGTTTACTATTTCGTCCATTTTCGGACTTTTGAAGCGGGGGTAAGTGTCTTTTACTTGACCCGCTTTTTTCGCTGTTTGTAGGGGAAATATTTTCACGTTCTGGAAACAGCTCTTCGTAGAGGGATAGAAAGTTAACTTTTTTTCCTTCTACTACCAGTTCTTCTCCTCTGTCAATCCAGATGGGGTGGTTGAGAGAAACACAGGTAGGGTCAAATTTCAGTCCGTTTTCTTGGAAGAACTTTCCTAACTTTCGGACTGTTTTTTTGACTTTGCTTGCAAGTTTTGGGTGTAGTGGGAATTCAAGTTCTATGACTACTCTTAGATTTCCGCTCTTCGTAATGTAAACATCTCCGGAAAGAGACCGATACTTCTTTTTCAGCTTTTCCCAAACAGGATAGGAAGAAGAAAACGGAGAATCTATGTCAAGAACAACTCTCTCTATCTGATAGATGTTCTTTTCTGTTAGGATACCGAACTTCTTGAAAACTTTAATTCTTTTTTTCCCGTTCTTTGCTTGTTTCAGTTCGTTCCAGAAACTTTTGGAAACTTTAACGGGATTCGGATAGAAAAGCTGGTGGTAGTTTTCTTTAATGTTTTCCTCTAACTGTTCCGAAAACGAGACTATTAGTGCGTTACTGGGAGACTTTTCTTTTGCACCTCTGGGAAACAGCAAAAGTGCATATCTGTTGGTGTTTAGCTTTTCCACGATTTCGTTACTATTCCGTTATGAAGTAGTTACTTGAAAAGTAACTCAATTGTAACAAGCTGTCAAGAAGAGACAAGAAAGGTTTTGTGTAAAAATGGAACTGTTTGAAACGCTACAGGTTGGGGTAAACTTAGCGGGAGCGTTTGCTCCCGCTAAACTAATAGGGGAGCTGAAAAGAGTTCATACCTTTACTGTTCCGTTTCTTGTAAATACTACTACCTTGTTATAGTAGTTTCTTAAACGGAAAACATACTCCCGATATACTGGGAGTACATCTTCTTCATCCAATCCTCCAAGTCCTACTCCAACAAGAGGAAGATAGAGTGTGTAACAAAAGAGGGGGTTTCTGCTTATCATTTTTAGCAACTCTTCAAAGCTTTGAATTATGAGGGATAAATCGCTTTTCAGCTTCCATCCCTCAATAAACTTTCTCTTGTAAAGTTCCCTTCTATACTTAGGAAGAACCTCTTCCGGAGAAATTTCTGAGGTTCTAACAAGTCCCTTCTTTGTAGGAAAAGAGATAATTCCTACTTCAATCTGTTTATTTCTTGAACAAGCGAGGATAAAATAGGGTTTGTTACCGTAGTTGTTTACAAGTTCTCCTAAAACTTTATCAATCCTCTTTCCGGTTCCTACTTCAACGAAATTATCTCTTACAAATTTTGCTATTCCTCCACCCATCACCAAACTTCCGTCTTTCTTCACCACTCCGTTTGTGGGAACTATAAGGTGGTCTCTATCTTGTAAAGCTTTCAAAATATTCATCATCCACCTCCCAAAGTTAGAGTTAGGGGAGCTGAAACCGCTCCCCTACCTAAGTCTTCTTAGAAGCAGTCCCAGCTCTTGTGCTGCAAGTTCAATTGAATTCAAGACAATGTACCTTTCAGTTAGCTGCTGACAGGTTTCTCTGACTGTATTTACGTAGTCGCTTCTGTTAGCAGTATAAACGAACACGAACTTATACTTGTGCTTGTTCAAAAACTCCCAGTCGTTTCTGCTAACCTGAGCGTCTGTAAAGAACACTATGTAATCGTATTGCTTGAGGAGAGGTTCTACGATTCTCAGTCCCTCTCCCCAACTGTAGTAATACTTCCTGAGACTGTTAAAGTCTCTAATAAAAATCGGTTTACTAACTGCATCGTTGCAGATACATACGTCTGCTCCTACTTCGTCTTTCATAGCTACTGCGAGGTGGGAAGCGTAGTAAAACGGACTGTAAACTTCTTCAGGATACATGCTTCCGCTTCCGTCTATAACGAACAGGAGACGGAGTCGGGGAGATTCTTTTACTACTTCTCTGTCCACTTTGAGTATCTCCAGTTTTCTTTGTGCTATGCGTTTGGGAGATACTCTTTTACCGGACAGAGAGTAGTCTCTTACTATGTTTCTGCTTCTTACTCTCCACCTGCGGAGTCTGTCCCGTAAGGTGGATAGGAGTCTTTCGTCCCATTCCCAATGGTTATACTCAAAAAATTCTTTTGTTTCTGCTTCATATTCTGGATGGAAGAAACGACGAATGTCGTCGGACTCTTCGTCTCTTTCGGAGTCGGAGTTACTGCTGGAAGTAGCTTCTACCTCCTCCAGCTTCTCGTCCATTTCTTCTTCTGACAATTTCTCTTTGCGTTCACCTTCTTTCCAGAAGTCTGTTGGTCCAGTTTCCGTGTAAATTCGGTTTCCGCTCGGTAAGAAAAGCTGTTCCCACTTTTCGTAGAACGGTTTTATAACTTCTACCAACTCCTGAGTAGAGGAACAAGTTAGAGACTTTTCTAAGTATTCCTGACAGTCTAACAAGTATTCTTTTAAAGACCTATCAGGATATTTAATCTGCAAAAACTTTTCTAATTGTTTATAAACGACTTCAAGTCTCTTCTTATACTCCTCTTCTACATACCTGCTCCACATACTCCAGCGTAATAGGATAATCAAGTTAGCAAAGTTGTAGTAGTTTTCGTCTATTGTTTGATAGTAAGCGTCAAAACTGAGGGAATGAAGCTTGTCAAAATACTCACTCAGTTTCTTGATTCCCGTTTGCTCCACTATCAGATGTTCTATACGAGCATCTTCAAAGATGTTAATAAGAGCAAACGGAATGTCTTCGTTCTCTACCCAGTTAGTATTGCGATAGTGGGAGATTTCGTGAGCTACTAATGCTTTCCCTACTTGCAGCAGCTCACTTTCATCTCCCACTCTATCAACAATTTCGGACAGTCCGATAAGAATTCGTCTGTCCTTTGAGTAGTAACTTTCAGCAGACTTGAAGCTGACAAATATCTGATACTGTTCACCTACTCCAGCTATAAAGGTGGAAAACAGCTGGAGCTTGCGTTGTAAGTTTTGTTTGTCAAGTTCAGTAGCTATCATCTGCATCCTCCCGGAGTTGGTTTAGAAAAAGAGGGAGACTAAGCTCCCTCTTCTAAGTTAGACAGTCTGTTTTCAATACTGCTTAGCTGTTCTTGAATACTCTCGTAGTCATAGGAATAGTCTTCTTTAAGTTCTTCCAACTCTTCTTTTAGTTCTTTAACAGTTTGCTTTAGTTCTTCTATTTGTTCTCTTAACTCTGCAACTTCCCAACTCATCTTTTACCTCTCAAAAGTTGGTTTTCAAGAAGAGGGAGACTAAGCTCCCTCGTTATGTTCGCTATGCGGTGGTGGTAATGGTGGTTCATCGTCTAAATCGTCTAAAATCTCTCTCCAATCTTCTGGGACTTCCTCTTCCCTACCAATGTTGATTAGATGCTGGTAATCGTCTAAAAAGTTGTCTATCCAGCTCATCTTTTACCTCCTATAGTTAGTTCAAGTTCTACTGGTTGCTGACCAGTAGCTTTAGCAACCTCTTCTACAACCTCTGCAAGAATCTCAATAAGTTCTCCTACTGTCATTTTCTACCTCCCTTAAGTTGGTTTGGTTGGTTTCCAAAAGCTGGAACAGAGTAGAAAACTTCTATTCCAGCGATAAGTCTTCCATTAACTCTTTTAAAGCTTGGACCTGCACCTCGTCGGGGAATCCTTGAGTGTCCCTGTCCACAATGCGGTAGAGACAGGTAAACTCAAAGGACTCCCACCAGCTCATACCGCTGCTTATCTTCAGCTCGACCCAGCTCCTGAATGTTCCCGTGTCTATCGGATACGGGAACTGTCCCCTACGGTAAGAATCTCTCTGGGACTGAACGAAACGCTGGAGCTTGTCTGCTTCAGCTTCATCCAGTCCCAGTTTGAGGAGTATTTCCCTCTCTGTCGCTGTGTCGTAGTCCCAGAAGCGACAGATGAGGAAACGACGCATCAACGCTGGGTCAAGCTCTTCTGTCCCGGAGTAAGAAGCTCCCAAATTCGCTAAACCGATAAACTGGAGCTTCTTTTTCGGAACAGCTATTTCCTCTCCAGTAACAAAGTTTTGGAGTCGGTAACTCTTCCCTACTCCATCCATAGCTTTGACAAGAATGTTGAGAGCTTTAGGAGTAGCTCTGGTAAGCTCTTCCAAGACTATTACGTAACGCTTTCCATCAGGAAGATTCTGAGCTTCCTTAAAAGCTCCCCACAGCTCTCCGTCACGAACTTCCCACTTTCCGTCGGAAGTGGGGACGAATTTTGCGAGTAGGTCCGTATCTTCCATACCGCTGGTAAAGTTGATAACACAAAACTCCAGCTCTCCTGCTTTCTGCTTTTGCAGGAGAACTTTTAATACCGTATGCGTCTTACCGCTGCCGGTTGGTCCTACTATGAGAGTAGGAAGACTGGTAGCAAGAATCTTTTCTACCTCTTCTGTTCTGCTGCTGGTTGTAGTAGCAGTAGGTTTTTGTTGGGAAAGGATGTCTATAAATTTTTCTACATCTTCTTTCCAAGAATCTCTTGGGATTCGTAAAGCTTCCCGTAGGAAATACAGGACCCATGCAGTATGCTTGCACTTCCTGTTGTTCTTCCAAAAGTTACAGTAATCACTTATTCCGAAACGCTCTTTCAGTTCCTTATCTCCGCACCAGATAGCAAACTTCCCGGTGCGGGGGTTTTGAGAGAGGGAGACGATATGCTTTCTTCCTCTGTTTGTACTCTGAACTAAAAAGTAAAGGACAGGAACATTTGGAATTTTCTCTCCACTCTCAATATCCTTCCAGGTATAGTTGCTTATTACTCCTTTCTCTTTTAAACAACACATGTAACGGAATTCACCTTCGTAGAACTCCTCGTGTCTTTGTATTTCCCTCTCTACAAACTTCTCAAGCTCTTTTAAAAGCTTCTTCTTCATTTCTTATCTCCTCCAGTTGGTTTAGTTGACTGGTTTCTCTACACCCGTTCCCCAAGAACGGGGAACGGACAGTTGGTTAGTGAAACTTCCTGCTTCTATTTCCTCTCCACTTCATAGAGGGAGAAAGGACGGTAACAACTACGAGATACACCTCTCCTTCTGGATAGCGGGGACATCTGCGTCCTTTACTGTCCATCTTTTCTAAAACAAGACGGTGTTCTCCTACTTTGACACAGAACTGTTCCGATAGTGGAGTAAGTTGGTAAAGACTCTCCAGAACTCTGATTCCCCCTACTTTTCTCAGGAAGTCCTTAAGAGACTCCCTAAACCTTGTCTTCAGCCGCTGCTGAGCGTGTTTCGTGATTAAGACGCGCTCAGACAGTTTTGCATACCGTTCAACTTCAACCATCTTGCACCTCCCTAAGTTAGTTTTATGTTATAATTATAACATCAAATAGTAACTTGGAAGTAACAGAAATGAGAAACGGAAAGACTGTAGTAGACGAATACCGAAAGCAGGAATATGAGGAGAGAAGAGGTCGGGGAATAATCAAGCTTCTTTCCGACCTGCAGTGGATTAGGAATGCTGAACTTGATAACGACAAACCGTATGAGGAAAAAAGAATACTCCCCAGAAAGCGGGTTTTTTTCTGGTTAACGGGTGCGGGACTTGCAGCTTCGCTTCACTTCGGACTATCGCTGGTATTTTTCTTGTTTTCAGTCTTGTTTGGAGTTCTGTCTCCTGTTGCAGGAGAAGTTTATGCGGTTTTTGCAGCAGTAGTAAAGATGTTTCTTTATGCTGCTTTTCCAGTTTGGTTAATCAATCGGTATCACATTTGGGACAGGGGAATAACGAAGTTGGTGTTGAGTGATGTCATCTTTTGGGGATACATACCGATGATGGTTGTTCTCTTGTTGATTTCGGGGATTGGTAACTTGATTCTGACTGTTATTCTGAATGGATTGCTTGCAGCGAAAAAAGCGTGGGTTGCACAGTTTTACAACCATTTACCGTTTCTGTTCAGTTACTGGAGTTTGTTGGAGTATCCGATAGAGCTTCTGTTGACAGTTGTCGTCCCTGTTTTCTGGATGAGGAAAAAAGATAGAGAAAATCGGTTTACCGTTAAACCATATACGCTTCTTGATGAGGTTCCAGCGGAAACTTAATCTGCTTGAAAATAAACCATTTAAAAGGAGGTAGAGCAATGCAGGTAAGAAAAGGGTTTTCTCTGCTGGAGGTTGTAGGAACGTTAGTGGTAGTAGGAATCTTGCTAACGTTAGCAGCTCCCAAAATCAAAGCGAAAATCTACGAAGCTAAGGTAACCAAGCTTGCAAACAACATAATTGCGTTAAAGGACGCGGAAAGTCAATTCAACTCAGACACGGGTTCTTACGCTTACGCTCCGAGATGTTTTGTAGACAAGAATTGGGGGTCTTACGACAAGGTGTGCGGAGACCCAGATAGGTTTGCAGGACCTTATGTTGACATGAGAGTTTCTGGGTGGGTTGACTGCACCCTTGACCCGACGGCTTCTCAGTCAGACAAAGCAGGATGTTTTGAACCTGATTACGGAGATACAGTAGAAATCACCGACACGAAAGGAACACACGGAGCTGTAGCTGTAACTGGACTTGACCAGCAAACCGCTTACGACGTTTACTCCGTCATCGTAGGTAAACCTATCGGAACGAAGTATTCTTCCGACCCGTCTGACTCAACAACGGGAGCTTGGGTAGAAAAAGATGCTACCTCCGGCAAATACACTGTTTATGTAAGTTTCTAAGGAGTTTTCATGAACTTTTGGGAACTGATGGCTGTTATAACTGTTATAGGAGTTCTCACTTCGTATACAGCTCCTTCCCTGCTCCGTCAGCTGGAGCGGGGAAAGGAGCTTACTACGCTTTCCCGCGAACAGGAGCTTTCTTCTGCTGTTAGGGAGTGGTATGAGGAAAACGCTTACGTGATAGACTCTGCATCGGACGGAAGCACGGTAGCAGTGAACGGAAAGAACCTCTACCTACCGAAAAATACAGACTCATTAAAAGACCACTACACTCCGATAACGAGGGACTTGATAACAGCAGTTTCCCTGCCGGCAGGAGAGAGCTTCTGTTTGGGGAGCGGGACTTTTCCTAAACTCACGCAGAAAACATCCTACACCTACCCGGACGGTTTTGGAGACTGCTTCCTGCTCTATGCTACCGAACAGAAAACAGCTCCGGACGGAATCAAATACAGGGACTTCTACGTGGTCTCAGCAGGAAACAACAGGAAAGTTGACTTTGACGGAAACGATACCAGAGACGACATAGTTAGACTGGTATCTGGATACGAGGTAGAGAAGTCCCTCTATGAAGAGACTCTGAAGAAGATGAAAGTTATCAAGGATGCTCTTGAAAACTACTTCTACACTCTCTACCTCAACGACCCTACGAGGGATACTACAGTTGATTACTTCTTGAGAAGAAAGACTGACGGAACGGAGATTACGAATGCTACCCTCATAGACAACTCCTGCACCGTAGCTGGAGAAGACCCTACCAAAGATGACTGTTTAGTTCCCATATCCCAGATAGCTTACGATGCAGACGGGGACGGAAGTCCTGATAAGGATGAACTCCTCGATAGATTAGGACTAACAGAAAGCGACCTGAAAGATGCTTGGGGGAACGAGATACTCATAGACACAGCAAGTTTCCACGTTAGGAGTCCTGAAACGGGAAAAGGAACTCCTTACACGGCAAGACTTGTAGCTAATACCCCTTGGGGGGATAAGATAGAAGTTATTGCAAGACAGAAATTTTAAACCCAATTAGGAGGTGAAAATGAGAAAACTATTACGGATAACTATTGGACTTGCTATAGGTTTAATGTTAGTAGGTAGTAGTGCTAAAGCTGATACAACACTTATAACAGCCGATAATGGAACTACTGCTTTAACAGGTGGTGGAAATACTGTAGTAGGAGAGGGAAAGTATTGTATAGGAGACGAACCTAATATTATGTATTGTGGAGAACATATTTTAAAAGTAAAAGATGATGGAACATTATTGAGAATAGATGATATTCCTGTTAATAATATAATTACGAGTTTATCTTCCTCTTCCTCTTTAGTTACATCAATTCCTGGTGTTGCTGTTATTAAAGGAATTGAAATTAGAATAGCTCCAGTTTCAAGAGACATAATGTATATTAACTGTGCCAATCCTTTTTTACCTCCAGGAAAGGGAGCAATTGATATGGGGGTTTCCTATGAAGATGGAAAGGTAGTAATACATAATTTTCTTGTTGGTTCAGGATGGTTTCCTACAAGTTTTCCTGCTAATTTAAACCAAGACCAAGTGAGAAGGATAGTCGATTTGGAGTATCTCCCTAATTTGGGAGAGGGTGACCATATTTTCTCCTCTAATCCAGAAATTATAAGAACAAGTTTTATTAATTCCCTTGACAATGGTAAAGTTCATCCTTTTTATGTTCAATTTACCTTAAAAGATGGAAGAAAATTTAATTTACCTTGTTTTATAAGAGACTATTGGAGTAAAAATAACGGCTATATGAAAGTTCATAAGGATATAGATTTGATTTTTCATTACATAATCAATGGTTCTCCTTATGATTTATATTATGGAAGTGAAGATTTTGTTTCTGTAGGAAATGTTCCGTTTCTGCAGAAAACAGCAGTTATTATTCCTCAAGAATACTTGGAAAACAAAGATGTTTACCAGTGGCATCATTGGTATTATTATATAGACGCTCCTTTTAAACTTCCTCTTACTATTAAAGTGTCTCCTTGTTTTGACCTAAGCAGAAAAGAACCTATTGATATTGATTTTTCCAATCCTGATAAATCAAGTGGAATAAAGCATATCCATATAGATTGTGTTAACAACCATGAAACTATTGAAACTACACTTGGGGAAAACAAGGACCTATTTTATCCTCAAAGTGCAACTATGTCTGGTACATTGTTTAGACTAATGGGAATAAGTCTTATGCAGTATTACTCTTGGGGTTATTGGTCTAATCATGAAAAATGGGTATTTAATGTTAATAAACCACAGGTTAAAGTTAAAGCTACATTTAACGTATTATTAGGAAAATATGAAGTAGATAGGGAAGTATCTATTGGGGGTAAAGTAGTTTACAAACAACATATTGGTAATGTTAGTTCAACTATTGATACTTCTGCTTTAAGTTCTCTCTTTAAAAAAGCTTTGCAAATTTGCAAAAAAGGTTCTGGAGCTTGTTCTACTTTATATCTTCTATTCAGTAACACAGATGATAATAATATGATTGTTTCTGTTTATAATGCAAACAAAAAGTCAATAGGAACCTTTACTGTAGATGAAAAAGTTGATAATACTTTATCTTCTATTAGAAAAGAGTTAGCAGAGCTTTTCTAAGATAATTTGAGAGGTATTGGTTATGTTGGTCAAGAATTATGTAGTTTTGGAAAGGTTGGAGCAGAAAATAGGTAATAGATTAATGAAAATTTTTCTATCAAGTGTATCCTTCTTGTTGCTAACAAATGTTACTTCTGCTTCTGTTTTCTGTAATCCTGTCACTAATACTAACTGCAAACCAGTTATAGAATACCTTCCTATCAAACAGAAAGATAATGCGACTACTGCTCTTCCAGTAGTTATAGCATACGTTCACGACTTTGCAAAAGAAATTTCTCTTAAAGACAACTATCTTCACATAGCAGACTTGGAGGATGACCTCGACGGTAAGGTTGTTAATATTTTTGCTGAATTTACTAAAGATGACAAATATTTGAAATTTTTAAGAGAAACTGGAGAGGTAATAAATATACTTACTCTAAACTATAAAGTGCATTTGACTCGTAACTATACTTCTTTTCCCTACAATGATTTTACTTACATATACAAAGGATTAATACTTCCCTCTGGAAGTTTAATAGTTTTAAGAAGAGCAGAAACAACCGATTATGACTATCCTACTGTAAATATTTCTGATTTATCCCTTCCTAAAAGTTTAAGAATAAAAAAAGACACCTCAATAGTAGTAAAGAGAACAGGAGTTGATTTTTGGAAAGATTACCTATCTTATGTTAAATCTACATCAAATCCGTTACCTCCAGATGAATACTTCAAGAAAAAGTGGAAAAAACTTCCAAAAGTAATCAGAAATGTTTCCTTACCACCGATATATATCGTTAAAAACGGACAGCTCTTCGTTATGAGGGGGAAAACTGTTTACGAAAGCAAAGAACTAACAGATGACAAACTCTCCCGCTATAAGACGCTCAAAGACTATTCCCAGAAGATAGACGATAAGACCACACTGACGGTAAATAGGGGAACACCCCTTTCAACCGTCCATCAGAAAATACAGGAAGCTTTAGATAAAGCAGGTAAATACGACGAAAAAGCTCTCTTCTACCTGAAGGTGTTAGCCGATACGCTCCTCTCTTACGATAAAAGAGCTACTCTTTTCTTTAACTTTGATGCAGGATACGCATATGTCGTAGAGCCGGACGGGACGCACGCATACGCTATCGTTTACGCTGGGACTCCGAAAGTTCTCCAATATAAAGCAGAAAACGACCCTCACTATACCCAATACGGTATGAACGACCCTACCAAAATCTACTGGAATGAACCTTTCAGGAACAGTGTAGTAGTTCCCGAAAGAATAGCTTGTCTCTACTACGCAGGAGAAAACTGTAAGAGGTTCAAGGTCTACAAACCTGCATCACAGCATCCTGCAAAAGATGAAACTCTCAGGTTCTACTATTGGAAGTGGAAAAAGAAAGTAGGAGTAAACAGAGTAATTCCCAATAACGATAGAATGAAAGTTATAACAGCTATTAATAGAGCTATATGGAGCGAAGATGTCAATGATTCTGAATTAACAAATCTTAATACGATTTATGTAAAAGCATTGAAGGAAACTATTAAAAAACCTCTCGTTTTAACTTCACGTTCTTATGCAGACAAAAACTATGTGTCAGCAAGAAATTCTTCTAATGGAAATATAGTGGTTTTACCAAAGATACCTAAAACTTTTCAGGACATTGCTAATGCAACGGGAAAGGTTCTCAAAAAAGAGGGAGATTTCTTGATTTACTTTTCTTCAGATGCTGTTACCGAAGTTCCCAATGTAAACGTCAAAACAAATTACATAATTAGGACCGATAAAAACATTTCCAAGGAAGATATAAATAACTATATGGTTAAACCTAAAAGTAACAATTTTACAGAAAACAATACTGAACCTATGTTTTTCCTTCCCTACTTAAATAAAGCTATTAAAATGAAAGGTTAGAAAATGTCTCCCGTTCTCTCCCTTACAAACACTTCCATCTCAAACGTTCCGTTGTCGGTAACGTTAGCAGAGTAAGTAAGTGCTGTTCCGTTCTCTACCGCTGTTGTTACCGCATAAGCAATCTCCACATTTCCCAATCTCCACATTTCCGATAGTATAAGCTCTGTTCTCTTTTATTCTCCCCGTAAAACTGTTCTCTCAGCAGTAGTTACAGTAGTGGTTTCTTTTTGTGATTATCAATAATTATTGACTTGCATAGTAGCATAATTAGGTATAAATTTTTATGTAGCAAATAGGGAGGTGAAAAATAATGGTAAAGGTTCTTAACTTTACACAGGTTGATAAAACCTATGTAATAACAGCGGTTGCAGATACTTACGACCACTTATCTGTTTTGAAACAGATTCCGAAACTGATACCTGTGGATGTTGATTTCGTGAAAGCAACAACTGATAGAAATTATTATTATAGTTGCAATATTACAGCTTTACAAGGTGCTGACGGGAAAAAATGGATATACTTGATTACATTCTGGAGAAGGGGTTAGTTATGGAAAAGGTTAGAGTAACATACTTCCTTTCAAAAGAGATAGTTGAAAAACTTGATAAAGTGTATGCAAAAGTTCTCCTACGAGGAAGAAAGATAAAAAAGTCCCACATAGTAGAAGAAGCTCTCAGGGAAAAGCTGGAGAAGATGGAGAAAGAACTGGAAAAAAGCAAGTAGGAAAGGGTAAAAAACATCTATGGTGTTCATTAGTGTTAGTAGGTGTCCATCAAGTTCAATAACGAAATATTTGCAAGGAGGTGCAGGATGAGAAGTTTTATTACTTTAATAATGGTGGGAATCTGTTTGCTCACCAACTTGTATTTTCTCTATTCTTTCCATCAACTTAAGAAAGAAAATTCTGAAATTCCCAATTTTGTGGAAGCAATGGTGTTTAAGGTAAGTGCAAAGGACTTTAATGATTCCCTTATAAAGAAAGTGCAAAGGGAAATGGATAACTTTGATGGAGGAAATGTTCGAAGATTTCCTGTTAACAATTTTGAAGAGTTTCAAAAACTACTACATACCTACGGAACAGAAGCAACAATGGTTGAAATTTTTATTCAGTCAAAGGATACTTGTGTTTACTACACAAACGCTCTTCCAACAGAAAGGTTAAAACACTTTTTAGCTATGAAAGACAAAAAAGCAAAGGTCTTCGTTACTGTAAATCCCTCTCAGTTCTTTTAAAGAAGATAGAAAGAGAGGATTAGAAAATATCTCCCGTCCTCTCCCTTACAAACTGCGGGTCTTTAGCAAGGGAGATTGCTTCATCGTAGGACAGCTTTCCTTGATTGAAGAGAGAAACCAAGCAGTTGTCCCAGGAGATGTGTTCGGGTTCCTCGTCAAGGAGAGGAGTTATCCTGAATATCTTTTTCTCCCTGATTAGAGTTGCTACTGTTCTGGTGTTTTTGAGAAGTTCTACTATCGGAATTACTTCTCCTTCTCCGTTAGCGTAGAGTCTCTGAGACTGTATGAGATACAAGGAACGGGAAAGAGCGTCCAGTATGGAGTTCTGTTCTTCGTCCGGAAACATGCTTCTGATTCTGTCTATTGTTGAAACCGTGTCGTTAGTATGCAGGGTAGCAAGAACAACGTGTCCCGTCATGGATGCATTTAAAGCTGTTCTCATAGTTTCAGCGTCTCTAATTTCTCCTACCAGAATGATGTCAGGGTCTTCCCTGAGTGCTGACTTCAGTCCCCTTGCAAAACTTTCCGTGTCCTTTCCTACCTCTCTCTGGTAGACTTTAGCTTTCCCTCTCGCAACCGGGTAGAGGTCGTATTCAACGGGGTCTTCAAGAGTGATGACCACTTTAGGGTTGTTCTCCAGAGTTTTCTTCAAGAGGGATGCTAACGTGGTGGACTTACCTGAGTTAGTCTCTCCGGTTATAAGAATGAGTCCTGAGTGAACTTTCAGCTTACCATCGTCGGTGAAGAGATGCTCAATGAACTTTGCAGGTAGATTAAGAGTTTCAATATCTGGAATGTCTTTCGGGAGCTTCCTCAGAACTAAACTCGTTCCCTTTCTGGTTCTAAAGACAGAAGCTCTGAACCTGTATCCGTCAAACTCAAAAGAGGTATCCACGTCGCTGGACTCTTCCTCTACCAGCCCCCTTTCCCTGAGAAAGCGCAGGATGACGTTTTCCTCTAAAATTCCGAAGTCCCTGCACACCACTAACTTCTTCTTTACCCTGTAAGCAGGAAAGTCGTAAGAAGAAAAGTGAAAGTCCGATGCTTCCAGTTCTATTCCCTTTCTCAGGACTTCTTCAAATGTCATTACAACCTCCTCTACGGTGTTACTGTTATCTCCTTCACTTTTCCCGTGTAGGGAGAAACATACTTGAGCTTGCACTCTATACCGTTTACGGTGCAGTCAGTTCCGTTGGTGGTGCAGATGTAGAAACTGGAGTATCCCAGCTTGTCGTAGTAGAGGTCTTTCCAGTCTGTTTTCAGTTCCTCAAAGAAAGAGGAGTAGTTTTCAACAGACTTGTATCCCGAAGTGTCCCCTAAGTCAGTGAAGTGGTTGCTTATAAAAGCGTCAGGAAAAGCATCCTGATAGTTTTTAAGAGCTTTAGCTAACGCAAGGAGCTTTTCAACGTTTTTTCCCTCCACGTAGGAAGAGAGCTGTTCTTTAGTTATCCTGAAAGCAGGTCTTGCAGTCTCCTTGAACTTTCCGAAGGAGACTTCATAGGTGCAGAAGTAGTCGTCGCAGTCTTTCTTCTCTGCGTAAAAGTATCTCCCGCAAATCTGCTGGATAGGAATGTCAAAAGTATAGGGAAGAGAACAAGAGGTTATGTAACATTTTACTTTCTTTCTGCAAGACAAGACAGAGTTTTTCATTTGTTGAGTAACATATTGTTCAGCTTTTTCATTCGTATGGTAAACAATTGAATATTGGAAGTATATAAATAATAGAGAAAGTGTTAATGTTCCTATCAGGAATATTCCCGTTCCCACTTTGTTCTTTCTCCTATCCGTAGTAAACTGTTATGAACACGTATCCTATAAACCCTACTAAAAACATCATTAATACTTTTGTAAAAGCTATCATTATTTCTTCCGCTAATGTTATCTGTTCTTCAAGAAGTTCGTTAAAGTCAGAAATCAACATTCTAAGTTCTTCTTCCTGCATCTCTTTGTTTCCTTTCAGCTTGACAACGAAGAGCTTATCTATGTCTGCTACTTCAAAAACTTCTCCTAAATCAACATGCATTTTCGTTCTAAGCTTGTAATAAGCTTTTTTCAGCTTATTTCTTATTTGAGGAAGTTTGGGAACTTTTATAAGCTCTCTCAGTATTGAAATAGCAGGAGCTTCTATCGTTGATAAGGACAATAGAACGTAAGAAGCTATAAGCTTTTTGTCCATTGTTTCAACAAGTTTTAACTTGGGAAGCTTGTTAATAAGAGAATAAAACCTTTCTCCCTTAATAAGGTAGTAAATAGTAGCTACAGACAAAAAAGCAAAAGCAACGGGAAACAGTAAGTTTTCCCTGAACAAGTATCCCAACTTTATTATGCTTTCTACAACATTTCCGTAACTCTTGTTAGGATGCATAGCTTTCCCTAATTCATACAGAGGTGGTAAGATGTAAACAATAACGGTAAATCCTATTACAGCTGCAGCTAAGTTTCTTTTAAAAGAAGAAGCTATCTTTTTTATCTTCTTTTTGATGACAATTTCTGAAGAATAAAACTCTATAATGTGAGCAAGAACATCTCCGACATTCAAATTTTGCTTTTCTGCTGCTGATACGACGGAAACTATATATTCTGGATAGTTAACTTCTTTCAAGACTTCAGATAACAGTTGTTTTGATAGAGCAGTTTCATACATATACGATGCTAAAAGAGATATGTTTTCGTCAGGATTTAATGAAGCAGTTCGTAGAGCTTCTCTAAATCCTCTACCAAGACTGTAATACCTGCGAATTGTTCTCAGAACAGCAAGATACTCTTTGTCGGAAAAAGGACTTCCCGAAAACAGCAATTGAATAGTTTTTAAGATGTCAATCTTTAAGTCTCTAAACTTCTTGCGTCTTAAAAGAAGCTGTTTTTTTGCTTCATTGGAGTTTTTAGCTATTACAATTCTTTTAATGTTGTCAGGAAGTTCTGTATACGAAAATACCCACTGCATTACAGCTTCTCCGCTATTTCAAAGAAGTTTGTTTCAAGTCCTGCTGCTTTTTTAACTGCGTTTATAAGAATTGTTTCGTTTCCTTGTTCAAGCATCAAAGATTCAAACCTATTCTTGCTTATTCCCTCAAGGAGCTTTTCTGCTATTTCGGGAGTTATCTCTACAAATTCCGAAACGAGGACTCTTCCCAAGTAACCTGTTCCCCTGCACTTTTCACACCCTCTACCCACGAGGTGAGTGGTAACTCCCATCTTGCTTAAAAGTCCGTCTGTTCTTCTTTCAAGTTCCGAATAGATTTCGTGAGGTATCTTTTCTTCTCTTGAGCAGTAGGGACAAACTCTCCTTAAGAGTCTTTGGGAGAGAACAGCTTTCAGGAAAGAAACTATTTTCATCTTTACTTCCTCTTCGGTAGAGAAAGATGCAAGCAAGTCTCTCAGTCTCATAATCGTGTCGTAAGCAGAGTTCGTGTGAAGGGTAGAGATGACCGAGTGTCCCGTGTTTGACGCTTGGAAGAGGAGCTTTGCTGTTTCTGCGTCCCTCGTCTCTCCCACGAAGATTACGTCCGGGTCCTGACGGAGAACGGAAGACAGAAGTCTTGAAAAAGACAAGTCTATTGCTTCTGTTTTTCTGTATTCAAGCTGTTTCCAGAACCTGTTTCTGAACTCTATCGGGTCTTCTATGGTTATGAGAGTATGTCTTACTGCATCTATTTCAGAGAGCAGAGCGTAGCAGGTGGTGGTCTTACCGCTACCCGTCTCTCCCGTTACCAGAAGAACTCCTCTTCTCAAAACGATTCTCCTGAGTCTGTCCACCGTTGAGGAAGGAAGTCCTAATCTGTCCAGCTTCCAGAAAGTTTTCCCTCTGTCCAAGAGTCTCGCAGTAGTTGAAAGCAGAGAAGGAGGATGGGGAACTATTTCTATCCTGAAGTCTATGTGGTTAATAAGAGGTAACAGTTCTTTAACTTCTGTTTCCAACTTGTTTATTTCTTCATTTCTGACTATGTCTTTACCTGAAAGTCTAATGGAATTGGGTTGAGCGTGAGGATTTTGCGGAACTTTTCCAGACAGCGAAAAAAAGACTCTTGCTACTTCGTTTGCTTTTCCCTGCAGAGAACAGAATGTAAACAAAGTTCCACCTATTCTAAACCTGACAACATCAGAAGAAGCAAGAATGTGTATATCAGATGCGTCTTCCACAGAAGCTTGAACAAGCATAAGCAGAACAGCTTCAAGAATCTTGTTTCTTGATAGGTAATCTTCTATCTCAGACGGAGAACGTCTTGCATAAGCTTTTACCGTGCTTAAAAACTTGTCGTATGAAATGATGTATAAATTTTCAGCAAGTTCTTCATGCTGGGGAAGAGGATAGAGAATTCCGTATCCTCCTTCTATGGGAACTGCTTTGAGAGAAAAAATTTGTTCCATACTTAATGGAAGCTTCTGTTCCTCGTCGTCAAAAATAGATTTCTCTATCTTTCTGGGAATAGGATTTTCAAGATAAGGAATTCCTGTTATCTCTGCTACCGTTTCTGCAAAAGCTTTGTAATCTACTGCACCACTTTCAAGAATGTCCCTAATGGTAGCAGAAAAACGGAGTTCTTCAGCATAAGACTTTCTTAAAGCTTTTTTCTTAACAAGTTCGTCTATAAGCTGTTCTATAAGCGTGCTGGTGAGCATCTTCTATTCCCCATATATTTTTAATAAAACCAATACTTCTCCTTTTCCATAAGAAAGTTTCGTTATTGAAACTGGATACTTATCCAGAAAAGAAAGAACTTTTACTACAGACGAAAAAGAAGGAACCTTGCAGGTTAACTTTCCTATAACAACTTTTAAACTTCCCTCTTTCTTTTCTCTAAAAGATGAATAGAAAAAACAGTTCCAAAAAGGAGCTTCCCTCATAATACTATCAGCAGAAAGAAGTGGAGATTGAGCGTTTCTATTCCCGTTTTTTAGTCTTTTCAAGACTTTTAGTTGGTGAGAAAGATATTTGACTTTTCTGTCTACTTGAACAACCTTGTCGTGCTTTTGAAAAGATTCAACAAACTTACTGTATGCTCCATGTAACAAAAATAATGTCAGTATAATTCCAACTGCTAAAATGTCTTTCCTCATTTTTACTTCCTCACAGGACAAGTCAACCGTAAGATTTTTTCAAGTCTTCTAATTCTGCATTTGTTTCTCTCCGCTTTTCTTATAAGTTCTTTTTCTTCCTGTGGGGAAAGAATTTCTGTAGGAATATCAAATACAGCTGTTCCCGTGTTTCCCTCTATTTTTAACTGAGTTAGAAACTGTTCCCGAAAAGGTAAGCTAATGCTTGCAGGATTAATTGAATGCATCTTTGCATACGAAAAAATCTTTTTTTGCTGTTCTTTTAGAATTTTTCTTTCTATTTTTTCTGCTTGAGCATTTTTTTCTTTTAACTTAACAGTAAGATTGTAGGAATAAAATGCTCCCCCTAAGTAAAGTAAAGCTCCCAAAAGCACAAACATTCCTGAAAACATAAGACTCTTAAAAAGTATTTTCTCTTCATCAACATCGTAAAAAATTTCTTTTAATTCATCGTTTAAAAAAGTAGTATCTCTTGTAAGCAAATGTTTGTAATTTTGAGCAACAAGCTTGTAAAAGTCTGGTTCACTAACAGTTATACCAACTATAAAGAAGTCCATTTCTCCTTCTTTTGCTTTTATAAAGCGTTCTATTTCCTCCTTACGGAGTTCTTTCCGTTCAAACTTTTCTATCTTACCACCAGAAAAACGCAGAAATACAAAAGAATTTTTCCTACCATAGAACCGTCCTACAATTTTCGGTCTTTTTTTAGGAAATTTTTCTTCTGCTATCTTTTTAAGAATGTAAAACAACGGAGTTAAAGAAATCGGTTTCTGAATTATTATAGGAAACAAGTTGGTGCTTTCAGTATAGTAAACATTTGCTTCTACAGTTTTTTCGGTCTCTCTTATAACTTCTTCAAACCACGCTGGGTCAGAAGTTTTCGTTTTAAGGACATCTTCTATTGTTTCTTTCTTACATTCAAGAAATACTGCTGATTGACTGCTGCACCAAACACACCTAACATTCTTTAGTTGGTCTTCCGAATCTCTCCTTTCTTCTTCTTTTAGACTTTTTCCGTCACAAAAAACCACTCTATCCGATTCTACAAACGCTACTGTCATTTCTACCTCAACAACTTAGGTATTACACGGAATATTGTTACAGCCCAAGCAAACAATAGAAGAACGGACAAGTAAGACGCTTCCACTTTAGAAATAGCTCCTCTTTTTAAAAGAACTTTCGGTAAGATTTCTGAAAACAAAAGTCCTAAAATGCTATATACCAAGGAAATTTTTACTGCTATCCAAATATCTCCTTTAGATAAAGACAGCGCAGCACAGGAAACAAGCAGAAAGCTAATAAATGAAGTTAGAAACTTACCCAGTAATTTCTCCATCGTTTTTTATCTCCCATTTTGGAGTCCAAAAATCAGAGACTGCTTTTTTTTGCTGCTTAAATCAAGAGAAAGAACTTTATCTCCTATCTTTACCGAAAAGTCTTCTATTTTTACTTTGTTACCAAATAGTTCTTGCCCGTCTTTGACGGATATTTCCTTTCCGTCAACTTTTATAACAGCTTCCTTACCTAAAATAGCAACCAGCTCATACTTTCTATTATCTGGATGTAAAACATTATTCAGCAGTTGAGATTTAAGCTGCTGCAACTTCTCTTTAAGCGAAAGTTTTTCCTCTTTCTTACCATTTTGATTTTGGGAAAGTTGTTTCTCAATATCGTAAAGTTTTTGCTGAATCTCTGAAAGTTTTAATTCAAGAACAGACGGTTTTGATGCAGGAGAAATTTCGTTAGAAAGTTTTTGAAATTCTCTTTGCAGCTTTAGATATTCAAGCTTTTTTTTCAATGCTTTTGCTTTTGCTTGATAAACATATGCTTCTTCGTTTGCTTCTTTTAACAAACTAACGACATCAATGTTCTCTTTCTTAACTTTTGATACTGATTTACTTGTTTGCATAACTGTAGTTTTTTTCTCTACATGACTGTTCTTTTGTGCAAGTTTCTCAGTCTTTTTTTTCTGCTTGTTTACAGTATGTTTGTAAGAAGTTTTTGCTGCTTTAGGTTTTCCTGTGGGAGACTTAACAACTGTTACCATGTTACTTCCCTTAAAGATGGAAAGAAGTGACACGATAACAACTACCAATCCACAAAAAACTAAAAGTGAAAACAGTATTTTCTTTTTCTTGCTTAAAAAAACTTTCAAAAACTTCTGCTTGTTATTTTGTTCTTCCTCCAACTCCAATTCCGTTTCTTTTTTTTCCGTGTTATTGTCTCTAACTTCCATCTCTTACTCCTCTACTATATGCGTTCTCAAAACGATGTAGATAACAGAATTCCTGTTCTCATTTGTCGTCGTTCCGAACGCTTCTCCAAAGAGAGGTAAGCTGGAAAGAAGAGGAACTCCGTTGACGTTCTTGCTGGTGCTGGAGTTGAGTATTCCCCCGACCACGTAGGTAGTATCCGGTTTGACGATGAGACGCAGGGGGGAGTTCCTTTGCGCTACTATCGGGTTCTGGAGAGTTATGTCTCCATACTGCTGTGCGTCCACTCCCAAGATAGAGGAAACCGTCGGTGCTATGACCACGTCAATCTTTCCGTCGTTCCTGACGACGGGTCTGACGAAGAGAGCCGAACCTTCGCTGACCTGCTGGGTGGTAGTCGTGTAGGTTTCTCTACCTGTTTGAGGGTTAATCTCTCTCTGTATCTGAGTAATAAACTGTCTCGTTACAGCAGAAGAGAGCATTCCCACGTCGTAGTTGGGGACCAAGAGTCTAAAGTTCGTGATTATCCTTGCATTTCCTGACTTCTGTATCGCTTTTATGATTGAGTTGAACTTGCTTCCCTTTATCTCAATTGAGAGGACTCCTGTTGTTCCACCTAAGGAGGACTGAGTAACAGTTATGTCCTTGTTGCGGAGTCCCGTGAACATCGTCGTCCAGTCAACTCCTACGGTCTGTGAGTCGTCTTTTCTCTGCTCAATGACTGCTATGTCAACTAAAACCTGCTTTGACAGCTTCTCGGAAAGAGACTTCACGTATTTTTCTACTTTCCTAACCTGTTCGGGAGTTCCCTCAACGTAAAGCTCTCCCAAGTCGTAGTTGATGGAGAACTTACCCTGCTGTCTGAATTCTCCAGTTCCGCTCCCCTCAAGGATTTTCCTTACGGTTTCTTCAAGAGAACTCTTCATCTGCTGTAGGAAGGTCATGGACAGGGACGAAGAAGTGTTGCTTCCGCTTGCTCCGTTTCCGTAAACGGAAGCAGAAGCCGAAAGAGTTGCTGTTTTGAAGTTGGTGAAGAAAGAGGGAAGAGGAAGAACTTTAGATTCCCAACCTACAACCTTTATCGTTTTTGTTTGCGGGTTAACTTCAACATCGTATCCAAGAGAAGAAACTGCTTCTTTCAGCACCATTGATAGAGGTTTGTTTTCTTCTATCACGGTAACAGGAGAATTTAGATTAACTTTCTTTCCGACTATAATTGAATATCCACCGGCTTGCTTGGACAGTATTTTTAGGAGTTCTCCGAGGGGTAGGTTGACTGCTTTAATCGTTACTATCGGAGAAGAATAGAAAACATACAAGTTCCCATCCTTAAAGTAACCTATTCCTTTCTTCTTTAGAATCTTTAAAAATCCCTCCTTGCTTCCTTCGTAGTTAACGGAAATGAGGTACTTGTCGCTTATTCCAGAAGTATCACAAGTTAGATGCTGGTCCAAGCAGAAAGCTCTTACTACTTTCCTTGCAGAAGCTCCCAGCACGTTTGCAACTACTTCACTTTTCTTTTTTTCTTTCGGTGCTTGAACTTTCTTTTCTATCGGTGCTGGAAGTTTTTTTGTGGTTTTAGAAAATTCCGTATAAGGATTAATGTTTACCCTTTCTTGGGTGCAGGAAAAAGCTAAAAACAAAGTAGCAAGCATCAACCCTCTTTTCATTTTATCTTCCTCACAACTTTTTCTTTCCCGTTAACAGCAATTATTTTGTAGTTTCCGACTATTCCAAGTAACTGTTTTCTTTGATTCTTTTGAACTTCTTTCTGTTTTCTATAGCTAACGAAATGTTTTTTTTCTTTTACAGGAATTGTTTTCTTCATATACCTGCTCTTCAGCAAATACCTACTTTCCAACTTTCCAAAATCTCCAGCAAATACAGATAGGGGGATAGAAGCTAAAACCGCTACAAGCAACAATTTTTTCACAGTTCACCTCTTAAGTACTTCTTGATTACAGAGGAATCCGTTTGCAATTTTTGCTTCTTCCCAACTAAAAGTTTCAGTCTCTCGTTTTCTGCTTTGAGTTTTTCCACTTCCGCTTTCAGCTTGCTTATTGTTTGCTCGTAAGTTTTTTCTCTTTCTGCAAACGGGTCCTCAAGCACAACCCTCTTGTAAGGTTCCCTATCGTAGAGATAAGAAAGAACATTATCTTTTATACTTTCCAAGTCTTTTTCAAGCTTGAGAAAATCAAAGTCCTTGTAAGTCGGATTGTCTTCAAGCAACCTTGCAGACGCTAAAGCTCTGTCTACAGCAGATATGAGATAATCCATAGAATCTCTTCTTGTTTTTATTCCTAAAAGCTCTTCTTCCTTGCTTTTCATCTTTTCCGCAAGATTTAGAAGAATAGAGGACAGGTCAGAAGAAGTGTTTTTTACTACTATCGGTTTTTCTATCTTTTCAAGCTGAGCTTCTACTCCGAAAGAAAGAAGCTGACTTTTCAGGTTCTCTGCATCAGCTTTTCTGTGAAATGTTCCTAAAACAAGTAGGTTGAAATCTGGTAAGTAAACGGGAACCTCTCCTAATTTCGTTCCTGCATAATAAGCATAAGCTATCTTTTCTACAGGTAGATTTGCTGTTGATAAAACCACTCCCCAACCTGTAGGAATGAAGGACGTTCCAGATGTAAGCTCCTGCTTCAGACTTTCTATAGCTGACACAGGAAAGTAAGCAGGTGGTAAAACTTCCCACTTCCTTACTATCTCTGCTGTTCCGTCCGGTTTCCTGACTACTTTTATCTTCTGGTATGCAGTAGGTAGAGGAAAGCGTCCAGCAAACATCAAAGCTTTCGTGTTAAATACCGAAGTTATCAAGTCTTCATAAGACTTCAGCTTCTCTTTCGTCTCTACCTGACACAGCTTGTATCCTGCTTCAGCTCCCTGATAAAAACCGTTTTTCCAAGCAGTCAGTTCGTCAGCAGAAGCAGTCGTAGAAAAAAGCAAAACTGCAGTTAAAAACAACTTTTTCACGGTCGTCTCCCTCGGTCGTTTCGTAACTGATTGTTGCTATCATAACTGTTATTATTATAACCATTGCTTTCTCTGTAATCAAGCTCTCTTATTTATCTTTTCTACAAAGTCACAGTCGGAAGCTGAAGAAAGTCCCAGTTTAGCAGCAGGAACTCCTACATATAGGTCAAGAACCGGTATTTTTGCTTTTCCTGCTTTCCTGAAGTATCTAACAGAATACTCTTCAAAACCATCAATTTCTTCTCCTGCTTCTTTTTTAGCTTTTTTCAGGGAGAAGTAAATCTTGTCTCCTTTCTTGAAAACTACCAGTTCCTTATCCTTGTAAAGCTGATTAAGACCATACTTGTCTATCATAGCTTTTAGGTTGGAATAACTTTCTTCTTCCACGAAAGAATCAAAAAATTCGGAAACGTCTTCAACTACTTCCGACTGTTCTCTTTCTGTTTCAATAGAAACTGTTGCTTCTGTTTCTGCTTTTGAAACAAGTTCTGCTCCTGTTTCAGACTTTAAAGATGTTCCTGCAACAACAGTTTTCTTCACAAACTCTTCGTAGTATTCAAGTTCTCTTATATCGATAACTATCCCTGAAAAAAAGCGGTGCTTCTCGTTTTCCTTAATGAAGAGGTCAAAGTCGTTAGCTATTTCTCTTGCTCGTGCTACTATCTCAGGAGGAGCTTTCTTGTGGTCTATTCCCCACTTTTTCTCAATGATTCTCTTATCCGGATACGGTAGAGGATACAACCAGACTTCCGGAACTTTCAGCATAGGAGAATATCCACGGTAGTGTCTTGCTTCTATAAACGCGTGAAAAGCTCCCTTCCTGAGTCTTGCAAAAGCATCTGCCGGAACGAGAGGTTTTTCTACCTGCACCAAGTCAAAGTCTTCTTTCTTCCAGATAATGTCGTATCCCTTAACGTAACCAAATGCTTGTTCAAAGTACTTCTGTGTTTCAGCATCTATAACTGAGAAGAGTATGTAGTTAGCGTTGTCTTGTAGGATTTTTGTTAGGTCTGCTCCGATAGCTTTTTTCGGGTCTGCAAGACTTTGAGTAAAAGCGTGTATGTAGCAGTTAACACCCCCCGCTTTGTTGAACTTGTCCTGCGCACCGTCGTAGAAAACGTTTGAAGCTTCGTCCCAGTATTCAGCTATCGGCGGTATCATTACTTGATTCTTCGTGTAGTAGACTCCGTAGACGTGGTGAGTGACGGAAGAAAGCAATCTTGCAACCATAGCTCCGGTCATTTCTCCGATGTCAAGCACTCCTAAGTAAGCAAAGAAAAGTATTGGTTCTCCCCTCAATAGTTTTTCCTGAAGCGGATTACCGTAAACTTTTCCCATCAGTTTACCTATCAGTCCCGTAGCAAGTCTGCTAACGGAAACTTCAAAGCTGGTGTTGACTTTACTCCAGAATCCAGCGTCTTTTTCTTTTATCTTTCTTACTTTTTCTAAAGCGTCGTGGTAGTATTCTTTGTAAAGCTTTCTTTCTCTGTCTGTTTTTGGAGTGTAGTTCTGAAGTTCCCTGTAGAGACGGTCAAAGTCCCTAACGGAACTGTTTTTGTAAACGTCCCAGATGTTGATTTCCTCTTTTCCGAGAGCATATAAAGCAAAAGCTACGGTTTCACCTATGTTCTGAGCTACCTGCGGGAAGAAAGCATCGTCAGATTCTGGAGCAAGTCGGTAAAAGTATTCACCTATCTTTTCGGGTCTCAGTCCAGCAAGCGGATTGAGTCTGACAGAAAGTTTGGGATAAAGCAGGTTAAACAACATAAGCTCTTTCAGTCTGTTTCTCTTGTAAGCTATGTAAGCAATCTTTTCTAACCAGTCGTAAGAACCCTTCGGGTCTATGCAGAAGAGACTGTTCCCGAATTCAACGTCGTCTGCTGAAGTTCTCGCTATGAATTCAGTTTTTCCCCAGCGTGTTCTACCGAGTCCGAAAAGGTGCGTGTTCCTCTCCTTAAGGTAAATGTGGACCTCTTTCCGTCTGCTCTGTCTGAGATTAATTCCTCTCCCGACATACAGACAGTTTTGAACAAGAGGATAGTCTCTCGGAACTACCCCTCGTATTACTTCCACCTACATGCTCTCCTTCATCAACTCAAGAGAGTAGAAAAGAATAGCTAAAGAAACGATGAACATGATTGTTCCCGATACGACTTTGAGACCGAACCCTTCCCGCTGGGAACTAACAAACGTTATCATGAAGTTCTTTACTGCACTCCACAGTCCCACTACAGCTAAAAATAAAGCTAAAGCTCCCAAAAACAGCTTTGTTTTCTTTTCTGCTTGAACGTCCAGCGGAGCAGGTTGAGGAACAGAAACAAGCTTCCTGTGCGTTTCGTTATACTGAACCGTTGCAACAGATACAGTTGGATTAACAGTAACGTAAAAAGATACTACTGTTTCTGTCCCGCTTACCGTTTCGTTTGCAAGTCCCGCTCTACTTGCTGTCGGCATTAACAGTGTTACCAGAAAGAGGAATGTGAGTAATAAACGCATCTTTTATCTTCTCCTTAACCTGCTTGCAGTATTCCGGTAGCGTCAAGTAAACACAGTAGTTCTTGTATCTCTTGACATATATCGGAACGCTTTCAGGTAAAACAGAAGTCAAATATTCTTCTTCCTTGCTGCTCCTTTTCGTTAAAGTAGCTAAAGCACAGCTTTTCCTTGAAAACTGCACTTTTCCCCTAATTACTGTAAACGAACAGTTCGGTAACTGTTCGTTTATTTCTTTCTGTCTGCGTGTATTCTGCTTACCAACAGTTGCATGTCTGTTCTGTATCTGTTTAACAACTTCTTGTAAACTATCAACTTGCTGTTTTAAGCGATTAACTTCCTGCTGCAGTTTCAAGTTGCTGATTTTGAGATTGTGGAAGTCTATAATTAGCTTTGCTACTGCATCTTCAAGCTCGTCCCCAAAAGCAGGAGAAAAAGAAAACAAAAGAAACATTCCTATTGAAAGTAGTTTTTTCACTTTTTCCTCCCCGACTTCTCCAACTTCTTTTCAAGCTGGACAATTTTCTGTTTAAAAACAGTTTCAAAAGTTTTTTCAAGTTCTTTTTCTGCTTTTTTCCTCTTATCTTCAGGAAACTTTAGAAGAACGTCAGACAAGCGCTTGTTCAAGTCGTCGCCGAGAACGAAGTATGTCTTGTCAGCAACTTCTATTCCTTTCAAAAGAGCATCTATAAGAAATATCTGTGGAGACTTTTTCTTTTCTGCTGCTTTTTCATCAAGCTGTTTTTTTACTGCATCCGGTAAGTAAAAAAAGTTTCCGACTTTTTCGTAAAGAATGCAGTTTTTGTTGTCGTAGAACTCCTCTACAAACTTCATTTTCGCTTCAAACAGAGATAAAGACTGTTTCCAGCGGTGCTTTTCTGCAAGCAGGTCAGCATAGTTGTTGAAACAGTCAAGCAAGAAATTAACTGCATCGTCGTAGGTAAACTTCCTACCCGCTACTTTCTGCAATGCTACGACAAGTTTCTTCAAGTTGTCTCTCGTTTCCTTAGATACGGAAACTGTCGTCATACCAGCACCTCAGCTTTTGCTTTTGTGAAGTAAACGAACAAGTTTTCCAAAGCATCCTTGACCCTTTCTTCTCCGTATCCGTTAGCAAGAGCAGACAGTTTCTTTTCCTCCTCCACAAGACAGTGTTCCCGCAGGTAATAGTAGAGATAGTAATAATCAAGACACCTATAAAAAGCTTCTTCAGTCAAACTTTTCGTCTTTGCTAAAGAAACAAGCACCAGTGAAGCAAGCTGTCTCTCTAAAACGTTTCCGTCTGCAAGAGACAGAAAACACTCAAGTAATTCTCTGCTTAATGTAGGAGATGAAGTCGGATGCTTCGTCCCGTGAGAGACAAAGCGACGAAGAGACTCCATACCTCTCTTTAAGAAGTCTACGATATTCCGCATCTTCAATACCCCTCTCTTTAACGAGTTTTTTAATCAACTTCTTCTGCTTTTCGGTTGCCGGAATGAAGCTTGTTAGGTCGTCGTATTTTTCTGCAAGTTCTAAAGCAAGTCGGGGATTTTCCCTCGCTAAACGCTTAAATACTCTCAACCCCTCTGGAACATAGAGAGTAAAAAGTTCTATCTCTTCAAACTGCTTTATTTCTTCCGGTAGATACGGTTTTCTATTGAGAGTGAACTTTGCTGTCAAAGATTTCTTTGCTCTTTCTACCGCAAATTGAACAGCATAGTTTTCTACTCTAATCCTGTTTCTTTCCCTCTCTTCTTCCGTTTTAGCAGATGTTTCCCTGTTCAGCTGGTCAAGCAGAGCAGAAAGAGTAAAAGCAACGACTTCTTCTTCTACTCTTTTACCGTCGGTTGCTCTTACTTTTACCGCAACCGACTTACCGTCAAAGTGGAAACTTTCAACGGTGAACGATATGTTTTTTGCTTGTGCTATTCTGTTAGCTACTTCAAAGTCGTAAATGCGCTTAACATCTACCCTGAAAATCCTCACTCCCTTCCCTCTTTTACTGTTTCTACATACGGTAGCTTCAACTTGTTTCTAACCTGCACCACGTAGAGAAGTGCTTTCCCTTTCGGTGCAAAGTGAATCACTCCGTTTTCGTCCATGGACGGTGAGTAGAGGAGAACGTTTCCGTTTCCGTCTAAAGACTTGACATCAAAGTTAACAGGAAAGTAGCTGTTGTTTTTCAGCAAAAGCACCTGTCCGTAGAGAAGTCCCTTGTAAAAACGAACCAGAGAAACAGACACGTCGGACGTGAGATAATATGAAAGTTCCTTTTTCCTGACTACATATCCTGCAGGTTTCCTATCGGTTACCATAGCAGACATGAGCTTTGCTGCAGCGTCTATGATTTCTGCTTTTGACGAAAAAGCAGTTTCTTTTCCTCCGACTTCTTCTTTGACTACTGTTGGGTCAACTACAACGTAGTGGTTGTTGACAGAAGAAATGTCAGCTTTCGGTTTGACTTCTACTATCTGACACTTTCCGTCTTTACATTCAAGCTTCTTTTTGGGTCTTAAATCAATTGGGTCTATCTTGAAAACATAAGTCTTGTCAACACAAGAAAGAGACACGGTAGCTTTATCTTCTTTCGGAAGCAGGTAAACTATCGTCTTGTCTTTAGCTTTGACTTCTTTTAACTGAAGTTTTTCCTGCGGGTAAGCGTCAGAAGTAACTTCACAGGGAACTTCTATTGTTGTTACATCATACGCGGGAACTTTAATCGTAAACTCCTGTCCCGTGTAGAGAAGTTCCTTAGCACCTGCTGAAGCACTAAGCAGGAACGGAAGTAAGAGCAAGACTTTCTTCATACTCTTCATCTGCAACCTCTTTCTTTTGCTTGACTGCAATTACTTCAGCATACTCATAGCAAACGTAAATAAGAACACTTCCGGCTTCCGAATAAACGGTTTCCCCAAACAGTTCGGGAAACGTTTCAAAAAGCACAGTTCTAACTTCAGTTTCAGGAATACACCTAACAAAGACGAACTTGTTTCCGTTTCTCTTGAATACTTCCCACATGTGCATCTCCTGCTTGCTGTAATTATAGCGTTTTAGTAACAATATTGCAACTTACAAGTAATGCTGTTATAATTGTAGTAACAAAACTAACTTTAGGGAGGTGCAAGATGAAAGGACATGTAGTGTATGCAAAGTCAACTGGACTTGAAGTAGTCGCAATTACCCGTTCAAAGAAGAAAGGGGATTATGTACAGAAGTGGGGGTCTCTCCGTCTCAGGTTCTTTGAGATGGAGAAAGAAAAGAGAAGCATCAAGGTTCTTTGTAACTGTATTGAAGCACATAGGTTTGCAAGAACCATTAGGACTGTAGTCAAACAGAAACCAGAAAAACCTATCTCCGTTCTGTTCCACTCCTACAAAAAGGAGAAAAACAGAAGGATTGAAACCTCTGTGAAGGTTGAGTATTGGAAGAAGAAAAAGGAACAAGAAAAAGAAGGATTCGCAATCCTGCTTCAACAGAGTGAGGTAGAAGGGACAGGAGATGACCGAAAGGTCCTGAACACAACTAAAATCAATGTCCCTATATCAAAAGATGAAAT
>JAMOOR010000331.1 GCA_027065235.1 Thermotogaceae bacterium
TTCTATATTCTCCATTCCAACTTTTTCAAGATAATCAACTGCAGCTGCAAAACCAACTGCGCCAGCAATGTTTGGAGTTCCCGCTTCAAACTTCTCTGGCGGTTTTGTAAAGGTGCTCTCCTGAGTAGTAACCCTATCAATCATCCCTCCACCAACAAGGAAAGGACCCAATTTTTCAAGAAATGGTTCTGACATGTAAAGTGCTCCCATACCAGTTGGCCCAAGCATCTTATGAGCGGAGAAAGACAAGAAATCTACCCCATCAACATTGAAAGGAGAATGGGGAATTAGCTGAGCTCCATCAACATGAAGGAGTATTCCTTTTTTCCTCGTGGCTTCTTTTATCAAATCAATTTTCACTTTTTGACCTGTTACATTGGAAAGTCCCGTTATACTCAAAAGTTTCGCTCCATCAAGGGCTTTTATGACATCGTCTTCATCAAGAACGCCTTTGTCGTCAATATCAACAAATCTCAAAGAAATCCCGAATTTTTTCAACTTCTGCCAAGGAAGGATATTTGAATGATGCTCAAGCATAGTAAGAACAACCACATCTCCCTCTTTAAGAACACCGGAAAATAGCAGGCTCTCTGCTAAAAAGTTGATAGAAGAAGTCGTTCCATAGGTAAATACAAGTTCTCTACCCTTGGCTCCCACAAAACTCGCTACCCTTTCCCTTGCTTTTTCATACATATCTGTAGCTTCTATGGACAGTGTGTGAATTCCCCTGTGAATATTAGCGTTGTGTTTTTTATAGAAATTAGACACAGCTTCTATAACTTGAAAGGGCTTTTGAGTAGTCGCAGCGTTATCAAAATAAATGATTTCTCTTTCAAGGTAAGGAAAATCATTCCTGACATCAAGCAATCTCCTCTCCCCCTTTTCTTGCAAATAAATGATCTTTACAACATAGTTTATTTTATCACTATTTTAAAACTCTTTTTACAAAATCTTCAGCCTCTTTTGAAAAATCAATATCAAGAAGAAATCCTTGTGCTATCATCGTTTTTGCTTCTTCTAAATCAAATCCTCTCGACATAAGATAAAAGAGCTCATCATCAGGAATGGGGGAAGAGGATGCACCGTGCTGTGCGGAAAGCTCGCTTTCTTGCACATAAAGCGATGGTATCGCCTCAAATGTAGAACTCTCGTCTAAAAGAAGCGTGTGGAATTTCTCTGAATAATCTCCGCCTACAGCTCCTTTCTTTATATCCATTATTCCACGAAAGATTATCTTTCCGTCCCCAATGGAAACTCCATGACCATCTACATACATCATGTTTCTCACATTCGACCTTGAAAAGTAAAGAACATCAGCTGCACTACTTGACGCAACCCTTGGATTTATAACTATCTTAGAATCCTTTTCTCCTATCACAAAAACTGCTTTTGCTACTTTTCCTTTAGAAACGCCCAGATCGTTATATTCAACAGAAGCATTTTCCTCTATGTAAAAGAAAATGTTTTCAACTTCCACACCAGAAACGAATAAGAGATCTTCAAGATATAGTTTTGCATTTTTCTTTATAATAAATCTTGAGTTGGTGACTCTAAAATTTCCATCAAAGATTCTTTTTATTTTTGCCTCGCCGTCAATTACATATACATTCGTATCGATGGAATCCCCTGTCATTTTTACAGATATTTTTCCACTTCCCTCAAAGCAAACCCCAGATGTATGAAAAATATCGGCAAGAAGGACATACTTTCTGTCGCTCCCTTCAAAGTCATATTCTTTTAAAATATCAAGTTTGCTGCATTCATATATAGATTTTGCATTCGTTTCCAATTTCACAATTGGTGGTCTGCTCGGAAGTGATAATCCTTCCATCTCGAGTCTTCTCCAAATTGGAAAATCTATATTTTTATATTCTTCAAAAAGTACCATTCTAAAAGAGCTGTTTGGAAGATTTTTTATTATTTCTTCTCCATAATCATCAAGCTTTATTCTTCTTGGATTTCTAACTATCGATCTGAATTTCCCGTGAACAAGCTCAAAGGTTTTTACCACAACGCTCACCTCACCCTACGCTGCCTTCTACTTCCATGCTTATAAGTCTGTTTATCTCTATTGCGTACTCAAGGGGAAGCTCTTCTATAACGGGTTCCATAAATCCTCTTATTATCAATGTTTTAGCTTCCATCTCAGAAAGCCCTCTGCTCATCAAATAGAATATCTCTTCATCGGATATCCTTCCTATCTTTGCCTCATGACCCACATCACTGTCTTGTTCTAAAATTTCCAATATGGGAATTGTGTCCGATCTTGATTCGTTATCCATCATCACCGATGTACATTCAACTGAAGCTTTTGCGCCCTTCGCACCTTTAGATATTCTCAAAAGAGCTCTAAATACGCTCCAACCTCCTGCCATGCTTATACCTTTTGAAGATATTGTGGAAGTCGTTCTTGGTGCCATATGATAAACCTTTGTTCCAGCATCGATGTGTTGACCTTTTCCTGTCAGACTTACAGAAATAACATTGGCGTGGCTGTTCTCACCTTTAAGTATAACGGAAGGGTAAACCATAGACTTGTAACTGCCAAATGATGCTGATATCCACTCCATCGTTCCGTCTTTTTCCACAATTGCTCTTTTTGTTTCCATATTGAACACGCTTTTACTCCAGTTTTGAATGGTTAGGTACTTAAGCTTTGCACCTCTTTTTACATACACTTCAACAACCCCTGCATGGAGATTATGAACACCGTAAAGCGGGGCAGAACATCCTTCTATGTATGTAGCTTGCGCACCTTCATCTACAATTATTATCGTGTGTTCAAACTGGCCCATAGAAGGAAGATTCACCATAAAAAACGACTGCAGAGGCATGGGAACCTTTACCCCTTTTGGAACATAAAGGAATGTTCCTCCACTCCACAAAGCACCATGCAAGGCGGCAAATTTATGATCGGTCGGGGGAACTATCCTCATGAAGTGATCTTTTACAAGATCTGGGTATTTTTTAATAGCGTTGTCCATATCTGTGAAAATGATTCCAAGCTTGTCAAAAACCTTTTTTACATGAGAGTAAACAACCTCTGAATCAAGCTGAGCTTCAACACCGGCAAGTATCTTTCTTTCTGCCTCAGGAATTCCAAGTTTATCGAAAGCCTCTTTTATCTCATCTGGAACTTCATCCCAGCTCCTTGCTTTTTTAGCACCAGGCCTTGCATAGGCAACAACCTTATCATAATCTATCTCCTCAAGTGTTGGACCAAATTGAGGATCCCTTTTCTTCTTAAATATCTCAAGGGATTTGAGCCGTACGGCTTCCATCCATTCTGGTTCATTCTTCACCCTTGATATTTCTTTAACGATATCTTCATTAAGTCCTGGAAGAAGAACTTCGTATTCCGTATCAAAGCTCTCTGTAATTCTATCGTCAAACACTTCTTTTATCTTCTTAACATCATTCATTTAACCACCGCCTCGTAGCCTTTATCTTCTATTTCAAAGGCAAGCTGCTTGTCCCCCTCTTTTACAACTCTTCCATCCACCAAAACATATACCTTTGAAACATCAATATGATGTATAAGCCTTGGATTGTGAGTTATCAAGAGGAAAGAAGTTTCAGATTCTTTAAGATCGTTTATTATCTTTGATATAACCTTCAAAGCATCCACATCAAGGCCCGAATCTATCTCATCTAAGATGGCAAGTTTTGGCTTAACAATATAAAGCTGCGCTATTTCTGCTCTTTTCTTCTCTCCTCCAGAAAATCCCACATTTATATGCCTTGAGAGAAAACTTTCATCAAGACCAACCATTTCAAAGGATTCTTTCATCATCTTTCTGAGCTTTGGAATAGATGTATTGTCCTCTGGGTGGAATCTTTGAAGAACCATTGGTATAAATGAAGAGAGTCTAACTCCCTCTATCTCAGGAGGATTTTGAAAGGAAACGTATATTCCCTTCTTAGCCCTCTCGTGTGTGGGAAGATCCTTTATACTCTCCCCTTCAAACAGTATATCTCCATCTACAACCTCGTACTTTTCATTTCCCATAATTACATTAACAAGCGTTGACTTCCCTGAACCGTTTGGACCCATTATCACTACTATTTCACTATTGCCTACATCTATGTTAATTCCCTTAAGAATCTCTCCCCCATCTTCTAATCTGACAACAAGGTCTTTTACTTTTAGCATCCTTATACCTCCTTTATTAGGCTACCCTTATTATAACACCTAAGTGTAGTAAAGTGCTGGTGGATTTACATATACCTTCCAACCCTTTTTCTCCACAACTTTAACAGAATGATTTATTTTTTCCAAGCACCTTTGAACATCCTCGGTTTTAATTATGAAATGGTAGGTATACTTCCCTTTTATCCTCGGGATTGGATACTCAGATGGGCCGAATACCTCGCATTCATCTATACTATCTGCTACTTTTTTAATAATATCCTCAGCTAACTCCTTATCATAAGAGCTATAAAGAACTTGGATTAAATTCTTATGTGGAGGATAATCAAAAAGCTTTCTTCTTTCAAGTTCCGTTTTATAAAATCCCTCTATATCCATTCTCATGACATATTCCAAAAGCTCTTCGTCCATTCCTCTGTGCTGAATGATAGCCTTCCCTCCACCTTCCCTTCCGCTTCTCCCAACAGTCTGCACAAGAAGTTGAAAAGCCCTGAGCCTTGAGGAAAAATCTGGAACAGCTAAAAGCCCATCCACATCTACAACAACCATTAAGCCAACCCCCGGAACATTTATTCCCTTCGAAATCATCTTGGTGCCAACCAATATATCGATCTTTCCCCTGAAAAACCTATCTAAAACCTCTATTATCTGATCGGGCCGCGAAAGAATTTCTCTATCTACCCTTTCTACAACCTTATCAGGGAAGAACTTTTTAAGTTGTTTCTCCACCCTTTCCGTTCCCACTCCAACAACTTTTAACTCACCCCCGCATACAGGACACTTATCAAAGGCCTTTTCTTTATAGCCACATACGTGACATTTAAAAGTTTTTGAATTTATATGAAATGTCATTGCAACATCGCAGTTTTTGCATATATGAACATATCCGCACCTTGAGCAAACTACCCTTCCAAAGCCTTTTCTTCTAACAAATACCATTACCCTTTTCTTCAACTTTAAAACTCTATCGATCTCTTCAAGCACTTTGCTTGCAAAAGAACCTCTCGTTTTTTCTTCTCTTAAATCAACAAGCTCGACTGCTGGAGGTGGAAGAACCCTTTTTATATGAAAAACCTTCGCACCAGAGAATAAGTCTTCTATTCTTGGCGTCGCAGATCCCATCATCAGAGGAATGTCGTAGCTTTTCGCCAGCTTCTTAGCAGCTTCAACCGCATCATAAACTACTCCCTCTCTCTGATAGAAACTTTCATCATGGGCTTCATCGACAACAATTACATCCCATCTATACGGAACAAAAAGAGCACTCCTTGTTCCAACCAAAACATCCGTTTTCCCAAAGACAACCTTTAACCACTCTTCTACTTTTCTTGCAGAGCTCATGTAACTATGATAAACACCTATGTTTACATTTCTTATTCTCTCCCTTATCCTTCTCACTACCTGAGGAATAAGAGAAACTTCAGGAACAAGATACAAGGCTTTTTTGCCTCTCATTACCTCTATGTAAACCTCTGTTTTCCCGCTACCTGTCTGACCAAAAATGATGTTTGTCTCTTTGCTTATGGAACTTACTACCCTTTCTTGATCTTCTCTAAGCTTAATTCTTTTTACCTTTGCTCCTCTTTTTATTACCCCTTTTCTTTCAAGGGAGAAAACGGAGATGTTAACAAACTCCTTTAAAAGTTCCGAATAACTCGCCACTCCTTCTTCCATGATTTTCTGAACTATACGAAGTTCATCAGCATTCAAATTCATCTTCAATATCTCTCTCAGACTCTTTGCCAGTATGACGCTATCTTCCCTTCTCACTCTAACTCGCGGCATTTCCCATTCTATTTCAAGCTTTAAAAGCCCTCCCTCTATGTATTTTCTATATTTACTCTTTGAATACTTCTCAACGAACTCCTCTTTTTTCATCCTTTGAAAAGGGGTAAATTCACTTGCGGAAACAACATAAATCGTTAAATACCTTTCAAGACCGGTGGGGTAAGAGAGAGAAAAAACGGCTGATGGGGGATTGTTGTAAAAATCAGCTATCCATTTGTATAGCTTTGTTCTTTCAACATCTATGAAACTATCTAAAATTCCCAAAAAAGAGAGCTCTTCAGTCCCAGAGCTCTCTTTATATACATAGGCTATTCTCTCTTCTTTCCCAGCCCAAACAAGAATTCTGCTTCCAATCTTTAGTTGTTCGTAGGATTTTATTTTATAAGCCTTTGATGTTTTATACCCTTCAACAAAAACCTCGTAAGTCATCTTCTGTTTTCCTTTTTTATATATTTAAACTCACGTAACTCTAATGCTTCCAAAAATCTGCGTGTCTCCTTGTAGTCTTTTATTATATACCAGTTTTACCCTTGAAAACATTTTTCTTCTATACATATCTTGCTTCTGTAAGGAAGTTCACCCTGACACGAAGATATTTACCACCATGAAGCAAAAGGGATAATGGCTCAAAATTTGTAAGCCAAAAGAAAGCGGAATGAACCATTCTCCTTGGGGTATCAAGAAACATTCATCATCCGCTCTATAGCTGTTTTCCACTATACCCATCAAATGCTTCGCTCCTGGCGGTATGTTATATACCTCTGCTTCAAATAACCCCAAAACTTTATTCCATTTCTCCCT
>JAMOOR010000332.1 GCA_027065235.1 Thermotogaceae bacterium
AATACTCGACGGAATTGAAGACAACAGTTTTGTTTACTTCGTTCATTCGTATCATTTTGTAACTGAAGATAAATTCGTACTAACAAAAACAGAGTACGGCATAGAGTTCGTTTCCGCCGTATCCAGAAACAACTTCATCGGCTTTCAGTTCCATCCAGAGAAGAGTGGAAAGGTAGGGCTGAAAATTATAGAAAATTTCGTAAAAATGTGTAAGCGTTAAAGTCTAAGTATTGGACTTCTTAATATTTCCAGCTTTCTATCATCATTAATGAAGTAAATTTCCACATCGCCAAGCCAAGGACTGTATATTTTGGCAAATCTTTCGAATGTTCTCTTATTGCCAAGACCAACTATAAACTTTCTCCATTTCCTACCAGTGAACTGTTCAAGTTTTTCCATGAGCCAAACGTATTCTGATAACGTGCTAAACTGAGCTGAAGGAGTCCCCTTAAACTGGTAAAATTTTACATCACCCACTATTGCATACTCAACGTTTACGAGATCAAATTCCTTATATTTACCGAAGATATTGAGCTTTTTCTTTTCGAGCCTCACACCGAAGTGTTTTTCCATAACCTTTTTTGCAATCATCTCAGAATCTGTAACTTTAGAATCTGATTCTTTGATTTCATAAGTATCACTTAATTCTGCCAATTTGAATTGTCCATTCCCAAGATAGATAAGAAAAGCCCTTTTGTAAAGTGATGGATGATTTTTCTTTGAGCTTTCGATATTTTTGGATAGCCCTCTTAGGTGTAAGATAAACGTATTATCTTTGAAGGGACAATCGGGATAACGGGTGCGTATGTAATTTATGACCTCTGAATAGTGAAAAGATTTACCATCCTTTCCAAGTTCATGAGGAGCTTCCTTAACAAGCTCGTATGCCGTCTTTTTATATTGGTACGGCATAGTTCTCAACTCAAATATCCAGCTAAACCCCTCAACTTCGCCCTCATAGCTTTGGACTCATTCAGTAACTCTTCGAAATCCAACCTATCAACTCTGCAGACTTTTCCACCTCTAACATTTTCGCAAATCCTTATCCAATCGAGTCCTTCACTCAAACATCTACTTACAACATCGACCTCAGCGAAGGCTGATTCCGCTATTATCGCCAAATTCGAATTAACTAATGCAAACTCGTTCCCGTTGAACGATATTGCTACACCCCTCTCCTTTGCATAACTCAA
>JAMOOR010000333.1 GCA_027065235.1 Thermotogaceae bacterium
AGCGGAAGTTTTATTCTATGAACCGATAAAAAGAAAGATAAAATTCCAAACAAAGCTTGATGAAAGAGCCGCAAGGGAGCTTCTAAAGGAGTGAGCTGACATGAGATTTTGGGACAGAGAGAAAGAGGTAAAAGATTTAAAAGCACATATTGAGAGTGAGCCGAATTCTATACTCTTTGTATATGGACCAAAGTCATCTGGTAAAAGCACGCTGCTTTATCGAGTGGTTAAAGAGCTCTCAAGGAGAAAACTATTTGTACAAAAGTATGATGTTTACTGGTTTGACCTAAGAGGTGTGATGATATCTACTTATGATGATGTGGTTCAGCTTTTTTTCGAGCCGGAGGGGAAAGAAGGGCAGAAGGTAATTAGCGAGACTCAGGCGTTATTTGGAATACCGAATATAGCATCGTTCAGTGTAAAGTCAGCGGTGTACAAAGAGATCAAATCAAAAGAGATAGACCCATTCAGATACATGGAAGCGATATTGAGGAAGAGAAGGAAGAGGCACATAGTAGTATTTGACGAACTTCAAAAGTTAAGGGAAGTGTATATGAACGGAGGCAACCAGAAGCCAGTAGTAAGTGAGCTGTTCAACTTCTTCGTCAGGCTTACGAAGGTATTGCATCTTGCACATGTAATAGTGATGACATCCGATACATTCTTCATAGAAGAGGTATACACAAGCAGCTCACTTGAGAACACGGCTAAATATTATCTCGTTGATTACTTTGACGATGAAACGGCAAAGAAAATCTTAATAGAAGAGAATTTTGACAAAACTATGGCAGATTACATCGTCTACCAGATAGGCGGAGTCCCATGGATGATGATGGAGATAATTCAGCAGAGCAAAACCATGAGTGTTGAAGACATCATAAATAACATGTATCTGGCAGTAAAGAGCTCAATTGAAGAGAAAATAGGCGACATCATGGAAGATGATGATAACCTTGGCAACAGAGCTATAGATGTATTAAAAAAGGTAATAAAAGGGGAAAGGTTAGATATGATGAGCAAGGATAGGAAGATAGTAAAACTATTGGTGGAGAGGGAGATACTATACTATGACCCGTTAAGGAAGAGGATATCTCCACACACAAAACTCCATGAGAAAGCGGTAAGGGAACTATTAGGAGAGTGATAAGTTATGAGATTCTGGGACAGAGAGAAAGAAGTAAAAGATTTAAAG
>JAMOOR010000334.1 GCA_027065235.1 Thermotogaceae bacterium
CAACATCTTCTTTTGTGTATCTTTTCTTTGTTGTGGGATCCGTAGTAAGGTAGGTCTCATCACCGATGTAAAGAACCGGGAATATGTGTTCAACCTTTGGATGAAACTTCTCGCCGTAATAAAGTTCACTGTCGTAATGAACCCCTACTATTTTTCCCACAAACAAGGTATGGTCTCCGTATTCTTTCATATCGTAAAGCTCACACTCGTAAGCAGCGTAGCTTTCAGAGAGCACAGGAACATCTACCATCCTCCCATCTTCAAGAGGAATGTCAAACACATGGGCTTTATCATAATCCCTTCCAGAAACACTGCCAACAAAAGCAACAGTCTCCATATACTCATAATCGATGAAATTGAGCGTAAAAACCTTTGATTTTTCAATCAAAGAATGCGAATATCTTTTCCTTGAGATTAAAACACCGTAAAGTGGAGGATCGAACGAGAGCTGAGTGTGCCACACAGCACTCATCATGTTTATTTTGCCTTCGTACTTAGTCGCAACAACTGTTACTGGGAATGGATAATGAAAGTAAAACTTTGTAGGTGCCTTGATAAATTTTTTCATGTTGCATACCTCCATTGTATATTGTGTAAAATTACCCTCCTCTGGGCAAATATTATACATTAATGCTTGGATCTTAATAGATGTATTTGATAGAATAAAAACTGGTAAGTTTCATATAAGGAGGAGGTGGAGCTATGAAAAGCTCTTGGTTTGTTGGTCTTATAGTGATGGTCGTGGGTTTATTGATGGTGACGGCATGTACAGGCCTATTTATCGATGCCGAAAAAACAAAGGAAGAAGCTATGAAGGACTTTGAAAACGGCGATCTCTCAAAAGCTGAAGAGAGCTTAGAAACAGTCCTCAAATTTTCGGCAGATGATCCTGATGCAAACGCTGCGATGGCTTTCATAAAGCTTTATTATGGTCTTAAAAACTTAGGTGATGTCATTGAGGAGGCAAGTGATACAGAAATATTAAACGCTATAAAAGCCGTTAAATCCGAAGAGAACGAAATCACCGTGGAAGAAGTGCTAAGTAAGGTAAAAACTTTTCAAGATGGTCTTGATGAAAAAGTTATACCTTATTTAGAAAAAGCGAAAGAATACGCAGAAGCTGCTTTAAAGGGAGAAGAGATAAACTTGAAACTTTATCCGAATAAAATTGATTGGGATGGTGATGGCGA
>JAMOOR010000335.1 GCA_027065235.1 Thermotogaceae bacterium
GACTCTCAGCTCCCTCGCTCCCTTGCTCCTCCGCTCCTCTGCTCAAACTCATAGATCCTGTTTCTTATCTTGATATGCTTATTTTAGAGAAAAACGCAAAGGTTATTCTTACTGACTCTGGTGGTGTTCAAAAAGAGGCCTTTTTTTTTAAAATTCCTTGTGTTACTTTAAGAGAAGAAACTGAGTGGTTAGAGACAGTGGAAAGTGGGTGGAATACTTTGGCGAGTTGTGACCTACAGCGGATTGTCCAAGGAGCAATGGGAATCCAGCGGGGAGTAAAATCATCCCGTTTCTATGGAGATGGCAAGGCAGCTGAGAAAGTTATTAGGGTAATTACTTATGAAGCTTTACAATAGGTTAATCTCTTCTGAGATAGCAAGACCTTTCAATTTATCACTGAAGACACTTTTGTCTTTGAAAGTTCAGTTAATTAGGATTGCTTCTATATCCGTTGCGACGACAGCTAATAATTTGCTAGCCTTTGTAATCAATGTCATAGCAGCTCGAAAACTTGGGGTAGAGGGTTTTGGAGTATTCTCTTTAGCTTTTGCTGTCACGACGTTGGTTGGTGTTTTAGGTGACGTGGGTTTTAATCTGAGTATGATTCGCTTATTTAACAAGTACTCTTCAGAATCAGAAAAGCAAGTCCTGGTTATAGCATCTGCCTTAGTGTTCAAGGTATTACTATTGAGTGTTGTATTTCTTTTTTCTTTATCCTTTGCCAGTGAATTTGTTCAACACTTTGGGCTTGGTCTCGAGACCCAAAGGCTTTTTGCCATTGCTTTTGCAACGGGTGGTCTTCTTTTTCTCTGGACTTATATTCAAGCATATTTACAAGCATATCATCGATTTAAGATACTTACATTGTTTATTTGGGGTTATTTTGGTCTACGTCTATTATGTTTGCCAGTAGCTTATGGCCTTTTCCCTAAAACTCCTCTCGCCTGGCTTGCTGCTACTTATACTCTGCCGCTTATCGTTTTAATTTGTGTGGGATTAGCACAGATAGGGATTCGTGTGATTCCACTTGCTCTCATGCGCCTTAGGCCAATTCTTGATTCACTCAAGGAGCTACTTGGCTATGGAAAATGGGTAGCGCTGTCAGTGATCGCTTATACTTCCATGCCTCACATGTTAAGGTTTATTTTGGCTAAGCGCGCTTCGGTAGAAGAGGTTGGTATTTTTTCTGCAGGAATGATGTTTACCGTAGCGTTTTCCACATTAAATACAGCAGTACGAACAGTGATTTTCCCACAGGTCACTGCTCTTGAAGGGAGAGAAGAAATGAGAAGATATCTAAGCAAGCTTGCGCAGATAGCACCGCTCTACATTGGATTCGCCGTGCTGGGAATAGCATGTCTTGGTATTCTACAGTGGACCGTGCTGGGTGAAGAATATCGTCAAGCGATGCCGGTATTTTTGGTGACTGCTAGTTCACTTGCTATCGTGACCTTTCTAGGTCTGGGAACAATGCTGGTACATACCATGATGCAACCGCAAGTAGATGCATGGGTTAATGTTGTAAGGTTAGGGTCAATGGCGCTTCTATCTCTTGTTATGACACCTTCGTTGCATGCTTTAGGTGCAGGGATCGTTTATGTTGTACCGCTATTGTCAGGTGAGATATGGATGTTTTGGTATGTAAAGAAGAAAAGTATGGAGAAACCTTAAGATATGCTTGTAGTAAATATAAAAAGAATAGCCTGGTATTTCCTATGTTATATCTCTATACTCTTTTCTGTATTTATCCTAGGAACAAAAATATTTCTTATCTTTGTGATTGCAATTGTAGGAACATTGCCATTTGTCCGAGCGACGATTAGTCGAAGTAGTGATATGTTTTCGCCAAAGGTGCTTTTGCCTTTTACTTACACACTATATGCTCTGGGTCCGCTTCAAGCGTCTGTACAATATCCAAAACATGAAATTATACATTACCTTCTTTTGCAACTTTTGGGTTTGTTCGCTATGTACTTAGGGTTACATATAGCTATAAAAAGAAAATTTAATCCTGACGTGTGCTATGCTTTAGAGCCATTGAGAGGAAGAACAAAAGTAGTCTTGTTGCTAACATTCGTAATCATAATGTTTTTATCAGCTGTATCTTTAGTAAGTTATTTTATTACCTTTGGAGGAATAACCAGTTATATTAAGGTTGGGTATGGAGGAGATTTCTACTTAACTTTACAAGAAAAAGGAATGGTTATTGGTGCAGGCTTTGAGTGGTGTCTTCTGGGTGCTGCTTTAGTATTGTTTTATGGTATCAAAAAGCCTTATAAGTCTTACTTGGTCGGTGGTATTACGATTTTTACCTTTGTTTCAAGCATTATACTACTGACAGGGCGGCGTCATCAATTTGTATATCCTCTACTATTTGCCCTTACTCTTTTTCACTACGGCTATAGGAGATTGTCTCCACCACTAGTTCTTGTTGGAATTTTAATTGGAATAAGTGTAGCTCAATATTATGCTTTGGCACGATTTTTCTTACCCAAAGGTTTAATTTATGCATTAACGCAAACTTGGTCTGTCGTAGTAAAAAATTTTCATCTTATTGCTCCATGGTCAGCCAATGAATTTCGCATGCCAGCTGCTTCTTTATTAGAAGTTCTTCATTACGGAAGTCCAGGCTTACTGTTAGGTCGTTCATATATAGCTTCCTTAGGTGCTCCTATTCCTTTTTTGGCACGACTTGTTAAACAGTTTGGTTTCGATGTAAACGAATGGCGAATGGCCACGTTTTATCCACTCATTTGGATAGCTGGTGGTGGTCTCGGTTTCTCACCTGTTACCGAATCATATCTGAACTTTGGAGTGGTAGGTATTTTCCTTCATCTTTTTTTATATGGATACATAATCGGGAGAATATACAACCGTTTTCTTACTAAGCCCTCTTGGTCAACCTTGTTTTTGTTGGCTGGTAGTTTTCCAATGTTTATGTTAGAGGGGATGCGTATTCATACTGCTTCTTTCGTATGGAAATGGGTGCGTATCTATCTTATGCCTTGGACTATTTTTATCATTTTGAAGGTATTACTTCCTAAGCAACCTGTGCAAAGCTATACTTTATCAACTGACTTTATGCAAACACATGAGAATATACCTGAGTAGTGTAGTTGATAATATAAACAGCTACTATGTGTAGTATATAACAAAAACTTTTGCGTAACATCAGTTATTAAGAAGGGAAAACGCATGAGAAAAGTTCATGTCTTACACATACTTCCAAACTTCGGCTTTGGTGGAGCTGAGCGAATGGCTATGCACTTGATGCTTAATCTGAACAAGAGCCTGTATGAGGTGGCATCAGTTTCTCTCTATGATCGGCAGGGTACTGATATTGAGGCTGCGTTGGATCAGGCAGGGATCCGAGTGTGGTATTTGGGAAAACATCTTGGTTTTGACCCGAGGATGTTTTGGCGCCTTGGCAAAGTGCTTCGGGAGTTTAGACCAGATGTGGTCCATACGCACCGGTATGTTTTACGATACCTCTTGCCTTGGATTGCAGTTCGTTTAGGGCGGATTTGGGTTCATACAGTGCATAATGTTGCAGAAAAAGAGGTAGACCTAATTGGCAGATGGATTCATTCTATAGCGTTTCGTTTAGGAGTGGTTCCAGTAGCCATTGCGGAAGAGGTGAAGTATAGTTTGAAGAAAGTTTATAGCTTACGAAGCGTTCCTTTAATTCCAAATGGTATTTCATTAGCAGATTTTGCGTTGGATAAAGGTATCCGGAAAATATGGCGAACGAGGGAAGGTTTTGAAGATGGTCATTTGCTGTATGTATATGTAGCGCGCTTGAGTCCTCAGAAGGATCCTTTTTGTCTCCTTCATGCTTTTGCTATTGCTGTTTCTCAAAACGATAATCTTCGCTTGCTTATTGTTGGTGATGGTCCTCTTCGATCTGATGTAGAAGAGCGGGTTAAAGCTTTGGGTTTAAATAATTATGTGCGTTTTCTGGGAGTAAGAACTGATATTCCGGAAATCCTGGCAGCGGTGGATGTATTTGTCCTCTCCTCCCGATGGGAAGGGAACCCGCTTTCGGTGATGGAAGCAATGGCCGCGGGAAAGCCTGTTATCGCTACTGCAGTAGGAGGAGTGCCTGAGCTTGTAAAGGATGGAATAAGCGGTATCCTGGTCCCTCCGCAAAATCCTGAAGCTCTTGCGAAGGCTATGATACAGCTGGCTCAGAATTCTTCTTTGCGACAAAAAATGGGTGAGGCTGCGCGGCAATATGCAATGGAATATTTTAGTGTGGAGCGAATGGCAAAGGAATACGAGCGACTTTACACAAAGCTTTTGGAGTCTCGGAATGTCTAAGTTGAGCCGATACCTGCGTATGTTTGCCCATTGGACAAAGATGCTTTTGGGTTCAAGCTATTATCAGCTGCCTCAAGGACTGGGTAGGGCATTTGTGCCAGGCAGGTTGGAGGGGTACTTTAACGACCTCACCATGAAAACGGAATGGAGAGGGCCTACTGATGAAAAGGGTATTCCTCTTAACCTAAGAGAGGATGGAAACACCGTTTATTTTACGACCACCGTAGTACAAAAAGCCTTGGGCCACTGGGATAAGTGGCTCTTGAGTCATGATGCTAAAGAGAAGGAAGCTTTTTTGATGATTTGTAATTGGCTTGTGAAAAATCAAGATAAGCAAGGAGGATGGCCTCTTTGGCCGCAAGTGAGGCTTTCTCTTCCCTCCCCTTATTCAGCCATGACCCAAGGGGAAAGTGTTTCGGCTTTGGTGAGAGCTTGGTATCTTACCAGAGATGAGATGTACCTTTCGGCAGCCAAAAGAGCTCTAAGACTTATGTTTGTGCCTGTGGAGAAAGGAGGAATCGTCCGCAGGCTCCCCGATGGTGTTATTTTGGAAGAAATGCCTTCTTGGCATCTTAGCGGTATCCTTAATGGTTGGATCTTTGGTCTCTTTGGTCTTTACGACTTTTTGCTGATAGAGAAAGATTTAGAAGCACATAAGTTGCTTGAGGACAGTTTACAGACTTTAATAACCTATTTGCCTCGCTACAATGCTGGATATTGGTCCTTTTATGACCTGCAGGGAAATTTGGCTAGCCCTTTTTATCAGCGATTACATATTGCTCAATTTGAGGCCTTAGAGCTTGCTTTTCCTGAACACAGCGAGGTATTTTGCTGGTATCGCTATGAGTTCAGCAGACAAATGGCTTCTTGGATAAACTGTGGTCGAGCTATTGTCGTTAAAGCTTGGCAGAAACTTAAGAATCCACCAGAGGTAGTTTTAAAATGAAGTTAATTTATGTTACTTCAAGTCTTCCCTATGGTCCAGCAGAACCTTTCTTGATTCCAGAGATGTTAGCGCTTCGGGCAAGAGGGCATGAGGTGGCAGTAGTCCCTTTATACCCCAGGGGTGAGTTTGTTCATAGAGAAGCTCAAAGTTTGTATAACCCCCAATTTTGTAAACCCCTTATTTCTTGGGAGATTCTTTGGACTGCGATAAAGGTTTTCTTCTATACTCCTTTGCGTAGTCTGGAAGCGCTTAGACTTTTGTTTGCATCCAACCTCAAGCACCTTGCGAAAAATCTTATTGCTTATCCCAAAGGTCTTTGGCTTGCCAAGGTAGTCCAAGAATGGGGCGCTGAGCATATCCACGCCCATTGGGCATCTACTACTTCTAGTATGGCAATGGTAGCAAGTGAGATTTCAGGTATTCCATGGAGTCTTACTGCTCACCGTTGGGATATTGTGGAAAATAATCTGCTAAGGCGCAAGGCTTTTCATGCTTGTTTCTTCCGATGTATATCCCAGAAGACAAAGGAGATGGCTGCAGAGCAAGGAGTACCAAGGGATAAGCTTTTAGTGCTGCATCTTGGCATTAAGTTGCCGAAAAACACGGTCTGTAAGAAGCCCAATGATTTAAAAAGATTTGTTATCCTGTGTCCGGCAGCTTTTATACCTAGAAAGGGACATAAATATCTCATAGAGGCACTACATGATCTTCCTCGTGAAGTAGAACTGTGGTTAGCGGGCGAAGGTGAGTTGCGGCCGAAGATAGAAGAGCAGATTAAAAATTTGAATCTGACAGAGAGGGTGCGCTTTCTCGGATATATATCCCACGAGGAAATCTTACGACTCTACCAACGGGGTGAAGTGAATGCCGTGGTATTGCCCAGTGTGGACCTTGGAGATGGATTTAATGAGGGAATCCCGGTATCCCTTATAGAAGCTATGTCCTTTAGTATCCCTGTGATCTCAACCCAGACAGGTGGTATACCGGAGCTTTTAGGTGGTGGAGCGGGTGTTCTTGTTTCCCCAAAAGATTCTAAGGATCTATCCGCAGCCATCCAAAAACTCTTTGAAGATCAGACTTTTGCTAAGAAAGTTGGACTGGCTGGTCAGAGGCGTGTCCAAAAAGAGTTTGATGTAAAGCAAATAGTTGCACGTTTAGAAGCACTTTTCCATAATAAAAGTTTAAGCTAAAAGGTATTTTAAATGAACATTTGGATTTTCAATCACTATGCTCTAACTCCAAATTTACCTGGTGGAACAAGACATTTTGATTTTGCAAAAGAATTAACCAATCGTGGTCATAAGGTAACAATATTTGCTTCAAGTTTTCATTATTCTTTATTAAAAGAAACTAAGAAATATGAT
>JAMOOR010000336.1 GCA_027065235.1 Thermotogaceae bacterium
CAAACTTCAGTCCCAGTGTAGCCCGTGTGGCCAAAGGAACCATCGTGGATCAGGTTTGGATAGACCTCGCTGAAAGATTTCTTTATCTGCCATCCTAATCCTCTGTTATCTCCAAGACCTTCCGTGTAATTTTTCGTTGCCATCTTAACTGTTTGAAGGCTAACAACCTCACCGTTTATGTAAGAAACCATGAACTTAGCCACCTCAATCGCGGTTGAAAAAAGCCCAGCATTTCCAGAAACACCACTCAAAGCCCGTGCATTTGGATCATGAACTATCCCTTTAAAAGTCGTTGGAGCTATGTTTTTAACGGAATAGACTATCGGCTTGTACAGAGTATTTTTAAGGCCAAGGGGCTCATACAGCTTTTCCTTTGCAAGCTCATCCAGGGACTTTTTATATATCTTCTCTAATATGAACCCCAGTGTTATAAATCCCATACAGCTATAGACAACTTTGCTGAAAGACTCATACTCTTTTTTTAACTCAAGAACCGCTTTTCTTTTATGCTCAACACCTTCAAGGTTGTGATACGCTGGAAGGCCAGAGGTGTGCGTTAAAAGGTGGTATATCCTCACATCCCTTTTCCAGTCATCTTCAAGCTCCTCAAAAAAGTCAGAAAGCCTGCTCGACAAAGATAACTTTCCTTCCTCAACCGCCTTTAAAGTGAGGGGAGCAGTCGCCAAAACTTTTGTAAGGGAGGCAAGATCATACATGGTATTTTCATCGACATCATCTCCATCAAGACTTTTCCTTCCAAAGGGTTCTACATGGATTACCCCCGATCTTTTAAATACCGTCAAAACTCCTCCCGGAAAAACTTTTCCAACGAATTCCTTCACAATATCTTCAATCAATGAAGGTCACCACCGTAGAGAAGCACCTCTCTTGCTTCTTCTATAAAATCTTTTGAAGGGGTCAAATCATAATCGTCGAGGCTATTTATAAAATCCTTCACTCCTGCCAATCTATCAAGATGTTCCGTGGTCTTAAACTCGTCATATTCTTTAAGATATTTGAGCATATCAATCGCAACTGAATAAAAATCGTCCTCCTCCTTTGGGAAAAATTCGATTCCATGGCATACCTGCCCAGCGTATTCTCTGTACATAGGAATGAAATCCCGCTTTCTAAAGTAAACCTCAGGGTGTTTTTCTTTAAGATATTCATAAAGTTTGT
>JAMOOR010000337.1 GCA_027065235.1 Thermotogaceae bacterium
TTCCGATTATCAAAAAGAAATCCTTTACAAGGGCGGTTATGACCGTGGTGAAAAATTCCATCAAGTTCTGCGTGTCGTTCGTAATTCTTGTCGTTATAACCCCCGAGTGATTTTTATCGAAGAAACTCATTGGAAGATGTAAAACATGTTTATAAAGATCTTTCCTTATCTCGTAGACTATTTTTGCTCCTGTGTAAGATGATATGTAGAGTGATAGGAAATTCAAAGCGAAACCCGATGATATAACTATGAGAAATTTAGTAGCTTCCCCTGCAACTCCTTCTATTCTCTGAGTTTGGTCTATACTGGTGTTTGTTATGTAAGAATCTATCGCCTTTTTAACAATATTTGGCGGCATAACATCTATCCATGCAGAGACAACCACTACCAATATAGAAAATGCAATCAGTTTCCAATGGGTTTTTATGTATTTAAGGAGCCATTTCTTCATAGCTCAATCCTCCATGAGATGATTTCTTTCATTCAAATTCAAAATCCTCCACCAGTTGTTGTTATGGACTACCAACGTTGTAATTGAAGCGTTTCCCACCAAAAATTCTCTAAAGCTTTCAAGTGGCATCTTCATTACATAACAGACTATAGCCCTCACAACTATAGCGTGGGTTACTACAACTATTCCGTCGTACTTTTCAAGGTCGAGACCTTCGAGGAAGTCAACTGCCCTTTTGTAAACGCTTTCTACATTTTCAACTCCGGGTATGTTTGCCCGCGGATTCTTTGCCCATTCTTCGTATTCCTTTTTAAATTTTACTTTGACATCATCAGCTTTCATGCCTTCCCACAAGGAAAGTTCTCCTTCTATGAGTCTATCGTCGATTACCACATCGAGGCCATGTACCTTTGCAACTTCCTCTGCCGTTTGACGAGCTCTTTTCAAAGGGCTTGAGTAAATAACATCAACATTTTCATAGGATAATCTATAGGCTACCCTTTTTGCCATCCATCTTCCCGTTTCATCGAGTTCGAGATCTATTCTTCCTTGCCATCTTTTTTCTGTGTTGTATTTTGTATTAGCGTGCCTTACTATGAATATTTTTTTCAACTTCTTTCCCTCCTCACTTTAGATAAGAGAACCGCTACGAATGTTCCAAAAAGGCATCCAGTTAAGCTGAAAAAAAGATCATAAACGTTGGCAAGTCTATGGGGCACGAACT
>JAMOOR010000338.1 GCA_027065235.1 Thermotogaceae bacterium
GATGGTAGCAACAATGGGAGAAGGAAAAGCAAGAGAGGCCCTTTTAAAACAAATGATGCTCAGAGATCTGATGACCGGAGGTAAACAGGACATCATAGCTGCATTGAAAAATTACGACGAAAAGCTGGCAGAAGGAGTCCAGAGGTTTTATCGTACAGGACTTGGACCTGAATATGTCAAAAACACAATCTATGATACTTTCCAGAAAGAAGCACAACGAATCGCTGGTAATCTTGCAGTTGCTACAGCTCTTGGTAAAGAAAACGAAGCAAAAACCTTTAGAGATCAGCTACAGGCACTGGAAAAATATGCAAAGAAATGGCATGTGGAAGGAGCAGTATCAGCAGGTTATCATTCCATTAAAGTCGATTCTATCAGTATAGGATCTGAAGAAGAAGCAAGAAGATGGGAACAGGCCTTTAACCTGAAACACGGCTCCCTCCACACTGGAGATGAAATAAGAATCTCAGGATGGTATGATCCTTCTACTGGTAAACTTATATCTTCTTTCCATTTTATCAGACAGGGAGGAGATGAGTTTAGAAGAACTCTTGAGAAATTCGTCTTTGGTGGAAAAGACTTTACGCTGGATAAAAATAACCAGTTAATGTGGAAGCTGTCAAAAGCTGATAAGTCCAGATTTGAACATTTTAGCGGAGGTTTGCAGGAAGAAATAGGCACGCTTCGCTCTTCAGAAAAATCAAAAAGACCTGAAGAACAAAAGGCATTGAAAAGATTAACAATGGCTCAGGGTATATTGGAAAGTGCTGCCAGTAAGGGATATATGACAGAAGCTCAATATAAAGCATTGAGATCCGTGACAGGATGGCTGGACAAACAAATAAGTTCAGGAAAATTAAGCGTTGCTTACAGAGGAGCTTTGAAAAAACTCCAGGCATTTCTGGCAGATAGACATTTCGAAAACTTCAGAAACTACGAAATTATAAAACCAGCTGTTGAAAACCTTTCTCCTGATGCCCGGGAAGCTTTTTACCGGTACATAAGAGAAGGAAAATCTGTTGAAGTAACATTGCACGGAACACCAGACGGAGAAGGATACGCAATAACAAGAATAGAATCAGGAGGACAGGTATTGTATGATAATAGAGTGCTTGAGAGAAACGAGACTGGTAAGATAGGTGTGCCTTTCGATCTTGTAGTAAGAGATGGTAG
>JAMOOR010000339.1 GCA_027065235.1 Thermotogaceae bacterium
ATGGACCAGGCGGAAAAAAGATTTTTCCTCTCTATAAATGATAAAATATTCTAAGGGTGGTTATCATAGTACAGACCGTTGTGGATACTTTCGCAGGACCTGTAAGCGTTTTAATTGATGAGGGAAGAGCTGTAAAGATAAGCTTGGGACAAGTTTTTGAGGATGTTCCGACAGCTTTGGTTGAGCCGTTTTACGGCATAGTAAAGTCGTATTTCGAGGGTAGAACAAAAATTATAGATTTTCCTGTTAAAATTGAAGGCACAGAATTTTTGAATAAAGTTTGGCAAGAGGTAAGAAAAATTCCCTATGGTTCTGTTAGAACCTACGGTCAGGTTGCAAAGATTGTTGGTACATCCCCGAGGGCGGTTGGCCTTGCGATGAGACTCAACCCACTTCCACTTTACATCCCATGTCATAGGGTTATAGCAAAGTCCGGTCTTGGTGGGTTTGGACCAGGACTTGAGTGGAAACGCTTCCTTTTGGAGCTGGAGGGTGTTTTGTTGTGAAGAAGTTTTTGTTTTTTATTATTCCATTCCTTATTGGCGTTCTTTTATTCATGCTCATTGGGTTTTATGTGTTTTACTACTATACGGAAGATCTTCCTGATCCTGAAACTTTGCTTCCAGCAAGCGCAAGAATTCTTTATTCGAACGGAGATCCACTGTATCTTTCCAAAAGTTTATGGATGAATTTGGATGAGGTTCCTAAGATTTTCATAAGAATGCTGCTTGCTTCAGAAGACCGGGGTTTTTATAAGCATGCTGGTCTAAGAATAAAAGGGATAATTAGAGCTATATGGGTGAATTTTGTAACGCGGAATCCAACTGCTCAAGGTGGTAGCACAATGACTCAGCAACTTGTGAGAACTTTGTATTTGAGTCCAAGGAAGACTATAGAGAGAAAGATAAAAGAGATGATGATAGCTCTCTGGCTTGAAAGGCATAGATCGAAGGATGAAATATTGGAGATGTACATAAATTCCGTTTACCTGGGCAATGGCCTTTACGGATTTGGAGTTGCGTCAATTTATTATTTTGGCAAGCCTTTAAAAGATTTAGATGTTGCCCAAATGGCAGTTCTCATTGGGATAGTTAAGTCGCCGGAGAATTTTAACCCATTTGCTAGTGAAAAAATGGCTAAGATAAAAGGAAAAGTAGTTTTAAAGGCAGCTTTTGATGCAGGTGTTTTAGACAGGTCGGAAGTTGAGAAAGCAAAGGTAGAGATAGATAATATGACATTTAAAAAAGAGAAGTACTTTTTTGATGAGGAAGTTTTCTGGAGAGTGGTCAGGGAGGCTCAGGAAGTTACTGGGCTTTCTTTGCAGGAACTTAGAAGCGGGTATGAAATAGTTACAACCCTTGATGAAAAGCTTCAAAACATTGTGGAAAAAGAAATAAAGGAAGATATGGCATGTGTTGCTGTTGATAAATCTGGGAAGATTCTTGCATTTAAGGGGAAAGAAGCGTCTGTTGGAAGGAGGCAACTTGGCTCTGCGATAAAACCGATGTATTATCTTTATGCTTTTCTTAATGGTTACTCTCCCAGTGATGTTGTTCCTGACCTTCCTATCAAAATAGGAGATTGGGAGCCAAACAATTTTACAAAAAGGTTTAGAGGTTACTCTACATTGGGGTATGCTCTTGTTTGGTCAAGAAATGTCCCGTCAGTTATGCTATTTTCTCATCTTGGCTACAACAATGTTGTTCCATTTATAAAAAATGTTTTTAAGATAGAAGGCCATTATCCGGAAGATATGACAATAGCTCTTGGTACCTTGGAAACATCTCCTGAGGAGATTTTAAAGTTTTATATATCTCTTTCTACAGGAGGGATTGTTGTTAAGCCAACTATAATAAAAGAGATAAGGAGAATAAGCGGCGGAACGATATATAAATTCATACCTGAAATTATTGGGAAAGTGCCAGATGGAAAGGTAAGTTCCTTTGATGCAATAAAGACTTTGAAGGGGGTTCTTAGGGAAACGGCTAGAGGAGGAACAGGAAGAAAGGCATGGATAAAGGAGAAAGAGATGTTTGGAAAGACAGGCACAGTGGACAGCAACGCTTGGTTTATAGGAGGAGACGATGAATTTGTTATGGCGATTGTGAAGGATGGAAAAAATTTGATGGGCGGAGAAGATGTGGCACCTGTATGGAAAAGAATCGTTCAGCAATGGGGGGGATTCAAAGGAAAATTAACTTATAAGAAGATGGTAATAAAAGATGACGGTGATCTTATATTTGATGATAGGATGCTAAGGTATTTCAACTATGATAAAATTTTAGAGGGAGTTAAATCAGGTCGCGTATCTTACAGAGGGCTTTTGTATTTTTTGTCAAAACTCAAAAACTCTCAAAGGGAGATATTCTTGGGGAATTTAGATCTTGTTTCCCGTGATTTTGTGAAGATGCTCCGAAAGGAGATTGGGGGGAATGAGGAATGGAAGAAGTAAGACTTTATAAAGATCAAACGCTTTTCGGACCGACAGAAAAACCCGATTACTTTTTGGGGATAGTAGAAGGATCCGTTAAAGTCGGTAATGTAGTTTATGGACCTGGAGATATATTGGGATTTGTGGAGTATTTTTTGGAGCAGCCTTTCGTTGGAGAGGTCAAAGTTGAGGAAGATGGGGTGGGGAAGAAATATAGGGAGGAAGATGTAGAAAACGAAGAGATATTTAAAGAAGTCTTAAGATACGCTCTTGAGAACCTTAACTCTTCGATAGCTTCTATTCCCACACAGGAAGTTGTCAAAGATTTTGAAGATACCGCCCGTGTTGACGCTTTGCTTGAACTTTCTTCAATGGATGAAGCACCACTTGAGGCGTTCGATGCTATTGAAGATATGATGACTCTTAAAAAGCTTCCAGCTTTACCCGACGATGAGGAAATAGCTTATGACTTTGTTGAGAAGTTCGAAAAAGAGATGGATCTCCTACAGTATATACTTTATAGGATTGCGTTTGTTAAAAAATTCCCTGAAAACGAGCATTCGCAAAAATTTCTTCTTGAAGTTATAGATACCTATCTTGAAGAACTTGGAGATAGATTTGGGGCAAAATACGCTATGATGCTTTTTCTTTTGTTTTATCCTGATTCACCAAAAGTTAAGGACGTTTTGTTGAAGTTGATAAAAGTATTACGACAGTCGAAGAATCCGGAGTGGTTCGAGTATTATGAAAGATTGGTCATGTTATTCCCGGAAGTAGAGGTGAAATTGGATGAGATCACTTGAGCTTCCAGCGGGCAGTGTTTTGATAGCATCGAGATCGTATCCAGATGGGGTTTATGTTGTCAAAAAGGGCTTGGTAGGACTTTTTGATAGGTTGGATAGGTTGATTATAGTGGTGTATAGGGATGAAATTTTTGGTCTTGAGTCCTTATATAACATGGTAACTATGTATATGGTGAAAACGCTAACATTTGTTGAAATGGATATGTATGATCCACAAGAGTTTGAGAGCACTCTTGATGGAGAGAAAAGAAAGAACATAATGAAGCAAATTGCAAAATGGAACTGGCTCTCTGAAAAAAGGTATCAAATGAATACGGAAAATAGATTGAACGATATTCTAAACGAGCTAAAAAACGCTGCGATTGACGAGTCATACATAGACCAAATAATAGTATCACTTGAATTGAATGATGCTTTAATCTTTGAAAGAATAAGGAGGGAAATGACGTGAAAGGAAAAGTAATAGGAATATTGGTTATTCTTGCGTTAATTCTCATATATATTGGAACGGGAACCTATCAGGTTGGGCCATCTGAGGTTGCTTTGATAAAGACTTTTGGAAAGTACACCCATACAGCTGGGCCAGGTATGCACTTTCATATGCCGGTACCGTTTCAGAGTCATGTTATAGTCGACGTGGAAAGCTTGAGAAAGATAGAGATAGGTTTTAGAACGGTTAGTGATAGGTATGGTAAGGTTTCTTACGAATCTGTTCCATCGGAATCTTTGATGATAACTGGTGACGGGAACATCGTAAGCGTTGAAGCTGTTATACAGTACAAAATAAAAGATCCTGTCGCTTTTGCTTTTAATATCTTGAGTGACGAAGCCCTTGTTAGGTTTACGACAGAATCTGTTCTAAGAGAAAATGTTGCTATGGTCACTATAGACGAGGTCCTTACGGTAGGTAGGGACAAAATCGCAATGGATACCGCAAAGAGAGTCCAAGAAATACTTGACAGATATAACGCAGGTATAAAGGTTGAAAATGTCCTTTTGCAAGAGGTTGCGCCGCCAGATGAAGTTCTGGAAGCCTTCGATGATGTCAATAACGCAAAACAGGATAAAGAGAGGTTGATAAATGAGGCAAATAAATACGCCAATGATGTTGTTCCAAGATCTGAGGGTCAGGCTCAAAAAGCATTAAAAGAAGCTCAAGCTTATGCTAATGAAGTTTACTTGAGAGCAAAGGGAGACGTTGAAAGATTTTTGAAAATATATAAAGAATATAAAAAGGCTCCGGAGGTTATGAAAGCTAGGCTTCTTTACGACGCAATGGAGAAATTTTTATCTTCCTCTACGGTGCTGGTTAATTTGGATAACGAAACTATAAAACTTCTTGATCTTCAGAAAATGTTGAGAGGTGAGGGAAAATGAAGAAGTTAATAATTATTCTTTCAATAATAATAGTTTTGATCGCTATAGTGGTTCCTTCTTCTTTTTACATAGTGGATCAAACAAAGCAGGCTGTTGTTTTAAGGTTTGGTAAAGTAATAAAGGTGATTACAAAGCCAGGTGTTCATTTCAAACAACCATTTGTTGATAATGTGGTTTATTTTGAAAAGAGAATTCTCCTTTACGATATCGAACCGGAGAAAATAATAACAGCGGATAAGAAAACTTTAATAATAGATACTTATGCGTTGTGGAGAATAAAAGATCCCTACAAGTTTTTGACGAGTATGAAAAGCATTAAATTAGCTCAAACAAGAATCGATGATGTAGTGTATTCACACATAAGAGATGTGTTTGCAAAGGGAAAATTCGAAGAGGTGGTTTCTTTAAAAAGAGAAGAGTTTTTAAACGAAGTCACAAGGCTTTGCAGAAAAGACCTTGATCCATTTGGAATAGAGATAGTTGATGTTAGGGTCAAACATGCAGACTTTCCAAAGGAGAACACAGAAGCTGTTTATAACAGGATGAGGGCAGAGAGGTATTCCATAGCAGCTAAGATAAGGGCGGAAGGTGAAAAGGAAGCGGCAATGATAAAGGCAGAAGCTGATCTTAAAGCAAGAACTATCCTTGCAAAAGCCTATGAGGAAGCTCAAACTATAAAAGGGACGGGTGAAGCCAGTGCAGCAGCTATATACGCGAAAGCATATTCTGTAGATGAAGATTTTTATGAATTCTGGAGGAAGATACAGCTTTATGAGGATGTAAAAGGAACTGTTATTTTAGGACCCGAAACGAAGTTTTTAAAGGATTTGATTGAAAAAAAGTAAAGGCAGCTTCTGAGGAGGAAACAAATGCATGCCAAAGTTTGATCATGCTTTTAGAGGAATATTCCGGGTTATGGGACGGTTTTTTGAATTTTTACAACAGTGTATTATACCGCTCCCATGAAAAACTAGAGGGTGAAATAATGGATAAGAATGCTTTAAAAAAGACAAGATGAGTTTTAAAAGAGAAAAAGAAATGAGAAATTTTAACATTGTTGCAATTAGAAACAATCAAACTAATGATTAATAGTAACTGTAGAGGTGCCATTTATGAAATATAGTGAAAATAGAAGAAAGCAGAAGGTGTGGTTTAAGAAGGTAGCTATTATAATAATCGGTGTAACACTCTTTGAGTTGTCTTTTAGCAGTATTCTCAAAGAGGGACAAAAAATGTACCTTAATGGTGAAATTCCTAAAGATGTATTCTTGCTTCTTCCAGCAGGTGCTTATCCCTCAAAAGATCTTCTAAAAGAGGATTTTATTGATGGAATAAGTGTAAGGGTACACTGGAAAGACATAGAAAAATCACCTGGAAAGTATGACTGGGAATACTTGGATAACATTTTTGAAGTAGCAGAGAGAGAAAACAAAAAAGTTTCTCTACGGCTTCTTGGAGGTTTTTGGTCCCCTTCATGGATTTATGATAAAGGTGTTCCATATTTAAATGTCAAAATTCAGGGAAAGGGATTTGCAGCTGAACCATTTATAAAAAAATATGAGGAGAATATAAAACTTCCAGTAGTGTGGAACGAAAAATATTTAAAACTGTGGAGTTCTTTTGTAAAGGCAGTGGGAGAAAGATACGGTTCAAGGCCCAACCTTGTTTTAGTTCATCTTTCGGGTCCCACTTTCTTTTCCGCAGAAGTAATTTTGGCACGAAATCCGGAAGAGTTAGAAAAAATTAAAGCTCATGGATTTGGTGAGAAAGTAATCTTAAGAGCTTGGGAAGAAACTATAGAAACCTTTAAAATAGCTTTTCCAAATCAAACTCTTGCTCTAAATGTGCATTTTATTATAAAAGGTACTAATTTACATGTAAAACTTGTGAGGCTAGCTTATAAACTGTTAAAAA
>JAMOOR010000340.1 GCA_027065235.1 Thermotogaceae bacterium
CTAATGAGGTGAACAGCTATGAAGTTCTGGGATAGGGAGGAAGAAAAGAAGCACCTGAAGGGCTACCTAAAATCGGAGCCAAACGCTATATTGTTCGTATATGGTCCGAAGTCCTCTGGCAAGAGCACACTCTTGATGAAAGTGCTTGATGAATTGAAGGGCGAGCTTTATACCTACTATTATGATCTAAGGTTGGTGCCTGTAAGCGGGTATAAAGAAGTTTTAAGGATATTTTTCAGGGAAAGAGGATGGAGAGAGAGGTTGAAAAAGGCGATTCCGGAGATAGCGAGCGCTACTCTTAAATACTTTGAGATAGATGGGAAAGTACTCGAAGACATGTTTGAGATGAAATTGAATCCATTTGAAGTTATGGAGAATGCGATAAGGGGGAGGAAGAGTAGGAACAAGAAGAAACCGGTGATAGTCTTTGATGAGCTTCAGAAGCTAAAGGAAGTGTATGTGAACGGAGGTGAGCAGCGTCCGCTTGTAAGAGAACTCTTCAACTTCTTTGTAAGGTTAACGAAGGTGCTTCACTTATCACATGTGATTGTAATGAGCTCAGATACATTCTTCATAGAGGAAGTTTATAGTGATTCAACGCTCAAAAACTGCTCCCGCTATTACCTCGTTGATTACTTTGATGATGAGGTAGCGTATAAGGTACTTGTGAATGAAGGGGTTGAGGAAGAAGAGGCGAAAGAGATAGTCGAAAGGGCTGGCGGAGTCCCTTGGATATTGGAGGAAATAGTGGAAAGTGAAGACCCTATGAAAGAACTTAGAGAACTACAAAGAGAAGCGTATTCAAAGCTTATAAATGTATTGGCAGGAGCGAAAGAAGAAGGTTGGTTAAACGAAGCGGAAGAGGTGCTTAAAAAAGTGATAAATGATGAAATAGACATAATAAGCGACAGGAAAAAAGTGGAGAGGTTGGTGCAGAAAGAAATCCTTTTTTATGACCCAATAAATGTTGTAGTGCGTTTCCAAACCCGCCTTGATGAGTTGGCAGCAAGGGAACTGCTAAAGGAGGGGGCAAAGTGAAATTTTGGGATAGGGAGAAAGAAATATCAGATATGATGAATTTTTTAAACACAGAACCTAATTCCATATTGTTCGTATATGGTCCGAAGTCCTCTGGCAAGAGCACACTCTTGATGAA